>NZ_JBSGFQ010000080.1:0-61607 GCF_053603495.1 Nonomuraea sp. NPDC004186
CAGGTCGGCGTACACGCCCGGCTCCCCCACCAGCTCGGCGTGCGGGCCGCGCTGCACCAGGCGGCCCGCGTCGAAGACCAGGACCTCGTCGGCGTTCTCCGCCGTCGACAGGCGGTGCGCGATCGAGACGGCCGTACGGCCCCGCGTCACGCCCTCCAGCGCCCGCGCCAGCCGTACCTCCGTGGCCGGGTCCACCGCCGAGGTGGCCTCGTCGAGCAGGAGCAGGTCGGGGTCGGCCAGGTACGCCCGCGCCAGGGCGACGAGCTGCCGCTCACCCGCGGAGAGGGACTCGCCGCGCTGGCCCACGGGGGTGTCCAGCCCGGCGGGCAGGCCCTCCAGCCAGTCGGCCAGGCCCAGCTCGGTCATCGCGAGCCGGATCTCCTCGGCGGTGGCCGACGGCTTGCCGTAGCGGACGTTCTCCTCCAGCGTCCCGTCGAACAGGAAGCCGTCCTGCGGCACCATGACGATCCGCTCGCGCAGCGAGGAGAAGCGGACGTCGCGCAGGTCGTGGCCGTCCACCGTGACGCGGCCCGCGGCCGGGTCCATGAGGCGGGTCAGGAGCTTGGCGAACGTGGTCTTGCCCGACCCCGTCTCCCCCACCACCGCGACCCGCGAGCGCGGCGGGATGTCCACCGTGACCTCGCGCAGCACGGGCGCGCCGCCGGGATAGGAGAAGTGCACGTTCTCGAAGGCGACCGAGATGGGGCCGCGGGGCAGCGTCACGCCCTGGTCGCCGGGGTCGGCCACGTCGGCCGGCGTGTCGAGCACGCCCAGGATGCGGCGCCAGCCGGCGACGGCGTTCTGGGCCTCGTTCAGCACCTCGGTGGCCGTCTGCAGCGGCGAGACGAACAGCGTGACCAGGAACAGGAACGCCACCAGCTGCCCCTGCGTGATGTCGCCCGACAGGCCGAGCCGCACGCCGAGCAGCACGATCGCGCCGATGGCGACGGCGGCCACGATCTCGGTCAGGGGGAAGACGAAGCCGACGATGGTCTGCGCCCTGACCTGGGCGCGGCGGTTGGCGTTCACGGCGGTGTCGATGCGCTCGGCGGTGCGGCGCTCGGAGGCGTACGCCCTGATGACGGTGGCCCCGACGACGGACTCGCTGACCGCCGCCAGCATGTCGCCGGTGCGCTCGCGCACGATCGTGTACGCCCGCGACAGCAGCCGCTGGAAGCGCGGCAGCGCGATCATCAGCGGGATGAAGCACGCCCAGACGAGCAGGGTGAGCTGCCAGGAGTAGACGAACATGAGCACGGTCGCCACGAACAGCTGCCCGAACGCCACGATGATCATCAGCCCGCCCCACTGCATGAACGCGCTGATCTGGTCGATGTCGTTGGTGACGCGCGAGACCAGGGAGCCGCGCCGCTCGGTGTTCTGGGTGAGCACCGACAGGTCGTGCACGTGGCGGAAGCCGCGCACGCGCAGGGTCGCCAGGGACGACTCGGTGGCCTTGTAGAGGCGGACGTTCATGACGTACGCGGCCAGGGCCGTGAGCAGCACCGCGGCCGCGCAGATAAGAACAGCCTTGGTGATGTACGGAATGTCCGGCGAGCCGCCCTTGAGCCCCGTGTCGATCGTCTGCTGGACCGCGATCGGCACGATGATCTTGCCGATGGTCGCGATGACGGCCAGCGCCAGCGTGCCCGCCAGCCCCTTGCGGAACTCGGGCGTGAGCGAGAGCCCATGCCGGATCGTGGCCAGCGCGGAACGTTCAGAGTTGCCCTGGATGCTCTGCGCCGTCATGCGCTGACCCCTTCTTCCTCTTCTGCCTGCAGGTCGATGGCGGCGCGCTCGGCTTCCTCGCGCTCGTAGGCGGTCACCAGGTTGCGGTAGCCCTCGCAGCGCTCCAGCAGCTCCTCGTGCGAGCCCCGGTCCACGACCCGGCCGTGGTCGAGGAAGACCACCTCGTCGGCCAGGGCGATCGTGGCCATCCGGTAGGCGACGACCACGACGGTCGAGGACTCGGCCGCGTCCCGCAGCCCGTACAGGATCCTGGCCTCGACCTGCGGGTCCACGCTGGAGGTGGCATCATCGAGGATGAGCAGGCGGGGCCGGCGCACGACCGCGCGGGCCAGCGCGAGGCGCTGGCGCTGGCCGCCGGACAGCGTCGCGCCGCGCTCGCCGACCCGCGTGTCGAGCCCGTCGGCGAGCCTGGCCACGAACCCGTCGGCCTGGGCCAGCCGCAGGGCGGCCCACACGTCCTCGTCGCCCGCCTCCAGCCCGAGCGCGATGTTGCCGCGCACGCTGTCGTCGAACAGGAACGTCTGCTGCGGCACCAGCGCCACCGACTCGGCGATGCCGCCGTAGGCCAGCTCGCGCAGGTCCACGCCGTCGAGCAGCACCTGTCCCGTGCCGGGGTCCACGAGCCGCACGAGCAGCTGCACGAGCGTGGACTTGCCCGAGCCGGTGGGCCCGACCAGCGCGACGGTGCGGCCGGCGGGCACGTCGAAGGTGACGTCGTGGAGCACCTGGGCCTCGCCGTAGGCGTACGAGACGCCGGAGATCTCCAGAGCGGCGGGGGTGGAGGCGGTCGTGGCGGCCACGCCGCCGTACTCCATGGAGCCGGTGGCCTCCAGCACGGCCTGCACCCGCTGCCAGCCGACGACGCTGCGCGGCAGCTCGGCCAGCACCCAGCCGAGCGCCCTGATCGGGAAGGACAGCAGCGTGAACAGGTACGCCACCTGCACCAGGTCGCCGGAGTCGATCGCACCGGCGGACAGCCGCGCCGCGCCGACGGCGAGCACGGCGAGCACGCCGATCGTGGGCAGCGCCTCCAGCAGCGGGTCGAACAGCCCGCGCACGCGCCCGACCGCGATGTTGGCATCGCGCAGCTCGTGGGCGCGCCGCCGGAACCGGTCGGTCTCCAGCTCCTCCCGGCCGAGCGTCTTGACGACGAGCGCGCCGTCGAAGCTCTCGTGCGCGATCTCGCTGACCTCGGCGCGCAGCTGCTGCGCGCGGGTGGCCAGCGGGCTGAGCTTGCGCTGATAAATCAGGTTAAGTACGGCGATCGCCGGAAAAATCAAGAAACCCACCAGCGCGAGCACGAGATCCGTGAACAGCATCGCGATCGCCGCGGTGAACAGCATGACGATCACGCCCACGGCCATCGGCAGCGGCGCGAGCGGCGCCCAGGCGGCCTCGGCGTCGGCGCTGGCGTTCGACAGGAGCTGCCCGGTCGGGTGCCGGTGGTGCCAGGACAGTGGCAGCCTCAGGTACTGCTTGGTGACGTCCCTGCGCGACCTGGCCTGCATGCGGTACTGCATGACCCCCGCCAGGATGCGGCGCCCGGCCACGCCGACCGCCTTGAGCAGCGCCGTCCCGACGATGAGGAGCACTCCCGTCCAGAGCGCCCCCGAAGCGATGCGGCCCGACCCGAAGGCCGGCAGCACCACGTTCTGCGTCGCCCAGCCCAGCGCCCAGGCGGACGCGACGGTCATGCCGCCGTAGACCGCGCTGGCCAGCACCGCCAGCGCGAACACCGCTTTCTCCGTCTGAATGGCCACCCCAAGGACACGCAGCCCTTGACGCATCACGGCCGAGGTGACCTTGGTCGCCACGCGGCACGTTCCCCTTCCAATCCGACATATCTGCCTAAGTCACTATCACTCCAGATATGCACGTTATTCCCACCGGTAGGGTTGACCACGTGACGTACGCTCGCGACGAACGCTCCGCGCTCTGCGACCTGTTCGACCGCCTCGGTCCCGACGCCCCCACGCTCTGCACGGGCTGGACCACCTACGACCTGGCCGCCCACCTCGCGCTGCGCGAGCGCAGGCCCGACGCGATGGGCGGCATCGCGCTCAAGCCCCTCGCCGGCTACACCACCTCGGTGCAGAACGGCCTCAAGGCCAAGCACCCCTTCCCCGAGCTGGTCGGCCTGGTGCGCGAGCCGGGCGGCGTCTACGGGCTGCTGCCCTTCCTCGACGACGCCGTCAACACGCTGGAGTTCTTCGTCCACCACGAGGACGTCCGCCGCGCCCAGCCGTCATGGGAGCCCCGCGAGCTGTCCGACGACCTCGAACGGCTCATCTGGAAGCGGGTCGCCGGCGGGGCCCGGCTGATGCTGCGCAAGGCGCCGGTGGGCGTGGTGCTGCACCGGCTCGGCGGCGGCGTGGCGCTCGGCGGCCCCCGCGGAGGCGCGCGCGTCGAGGTCACCGGCCGGGCGGCCGAGCTGCTCATGTTCTGCTTCGGACGGCAGCGGCACACCAGGGTTGAGCTGACCGGCGACCCGGAGGACGTCGAACGACTGCGCGGCGCCTCCCTCGGCGTCTGAGCGATCCGGACGGCCTATCACGGAAATCCCGGTGAACAAGGGGTTCACGCCAGACCTTCTGCGCTTACCATTGGCTCTGTAAGGAAGCCCCCCGGTTAGGATCATGTACATCTTCACAGAAGATGCCGATGATCGCCCAGATCCGGGTATATACGGCTGGGAATGGACTGCAGGAGGCCCCCATGCAGGTCAAGAAGGTGATCACCTACGTGGCTGTCGCGTTCGTGGTGTTCTACCTGTTCACCAAGCCGACCCAGGCTGCGGCGGCGGTCAACGGAGTGTTTGAAGGAATCCTTCACGGAGCAGACCAATTGGCTGTGTTCTTCACAAATGTTCTGACCTGACGCGAGGCTTCTGTCTGCGCCAGATGCTTCCCCGCGCTGCCGGATCGTGTTACGCAGGCAGGATGAGAGATCGCCCGAGCGGCACAAAGATCAATCAGCTCGATCCCAACGCGCGGCGGATCCTCGAGCGAACCGAGCTCGAGGGAATCGAGCTGATCCGTTTTCTGTACGCCGACCACGGTGGCGTGATCCGGGGCAAGGCCGCGTCCCGGTCGAGGTTGGCGGAACGGCTCAGCACGGGCATCGGGCACACGGTGGCCATGATGGCGATGAACATGCTCGACCAGCTCCAGGAGGTCGAGCACATGGGTCCGGTGGGCGAGGTACGCATTGTCCCCGACCCGGCCACCTACGTCCCGTTGCCCCATGCGCCGGGCGCGGCGGCGATGCTGTCCGACCTGCGCCTGCCGGACGGCTCGCCGTGGGGGGCCTGCGCGCGCACCTTCCTCAAGGAGGCCATCGCCGAGCTCGCCACCGAGGGCTACACGCTGGTCGCGGCGTTCGAGCCGGAGTTCACGCTCGGCCGCCGCCTGCCCGACCCGGCCGGCGGCCCCGACCGGCTGGTCCCGCTCGACGACTCGCTGTGCTACGCGAACGCCGGGTTCGACACGGCCCACGACTACACGATCAAGCTCATCCACGCCCTGGAGACGCAGGGGCTGCGGGTCGAGCACTACCATCCCGAGCTGGGGCCCGGCCAGCAGGAGCTGTCCGTGCGCCACGCGCCCGCGCTGCGCGCCGCCGACAACCACGTCCTCTACCGCGAGACCGTGCGCGGCACGGCGATGCGCATGCAAATGTGGGCCACGCTGGCCCCCAAGCCGCTGGCCGACCAGGCGGGCAACGGCGCGCACCTGCACCTGTCCCTGTGGAGCGACAACCGTAACGTCTTCGCCGAGGACGGCGAGGTGCGCGACGGGTTCATCGGCGGCCTGATGGCCCACCTGCCCGGCCTGACGGCGCTCACGTGCGGGAGCGTCAACAGCTTCCGGCGGCTGGCGCCCCGCACCTGGGCGAGCGCGTACGCCGTCCACGGACCCGACAACCGCGAGGCCGCGGTCCGCGTGTGCTCCCCCCTCGGCGAGAGCGGCGAGCCCAACCTGGAGCTCAAGCCTTCCGACTCCTCCGCCAACCCCTACCTGGCGCTCGGGGCCGTCATCCACGCCGGCCTGGACGGCATCCGGCGCAAGCTGGACCCGGGGCCCGCCGTGGACGTGGACCCGGACACCCGGCCCGGCCAGTACACCCGCCTGCCGGCGTCGCTGGACGAGGCGCTGGACGCGCTGGAGGCCGACGAGGTGCTCATGGAGGCGCTGGGGCCGCTGCGGCGCAGCGCGTACCTGGCGGTCAAGCGCTCGGAGGCGGCGGCGTTCGCCGCGAAGGACGTCGCGTACGAGCTGTTCCACCACCTGCGGGTCTTCTGACGGACGCGCGCAGGCGGGCCTCGCGACCCGCCCGCACGCGGTGACACCCGCCCCGGCGGGCTAGCGGACCGGGTGGCCCGCCATCCGGAGCGTGTCCTTGACCTCGGAGATCTTGAGCGTGCCGAAGTGGAACACCGACGCCGCGAGCACGGCGTCGGCGCCCGCCGCCACCGCCGGAGGGAAGTCCTCCAGCCGGCCGGCGCCGCCACTGGCGATCACCGGCACCCGCACCGCGGCGCGGACCGCGCGCAGCATCTCCAGGTCGTAGCCGTCGAGCGTGCCGTCACCGTCCATCGAGTTGAGCAGGATCTCCCCCACTCCGAGCTCCTCGCCGCGGGCCGCCCACTCCACCGCGTCGATCCCGGTGCCGCGGCGACCGCCGTGCGTGGTCACCTCGAACCCGCTGGGGGTGCCGGGCGCGCGGCGGGCGTCCACGGACAGCACGACGCACTGGGCGCCGAACCGCCGGGACGCCTCCGTGAGCAGCTCGGGCCTGGCGATGGCCGCCGTGTTGAGCGACACCTTGTCGGCCCCGGCCCGCAGCAGGCGGTTGACGTCCTCCACCGAACGCACGCCGCCGCCGACGGTGAGCGGGATGAACACCTGCTCGGCGGTCCTGCGCACCACGTCGAGCATGGTCTCCCGCTCGCCGGACGACGCGGTGATGTCGAGGAAGGTCAGCTCGTCGGCGCCCTCCTCGTCATAGCGCCTGGCCAGCTCGACCGGGTCGCCCGCGTCGCGGAGGTTCTCGAAGTTGACGCCCTTGACCACGCGGCCGGCGTCCACGTCGAGACAGGGGATGACTCTTACGGCTACGGTCATGCTCGGTGTGCCTCGATTTCGATCTCGACCAGCATTCTCGGGTCGACCAGCCCGGCCACCCTCACTCCGGTGCAGGCGGGGCGCACCTTGCCGAAGACCTCGCCGATGGCCTGCCCGACGAGGTCGAAGTGACGCTGCTCCACCACATAGTAACGGACCATGACCACGTCCTCGCTGGTCAGACCGCCCATCAGGACGGCCTCCAGCGCGATGTCGATCGCGGTCAGGCTCTGTCTGTAGGCGTCGCCGACATGGCGCACCTCTCCGTCGACCGTGGCGGTGCAGCCGGACACGATCACCCGGTCACCCGCCACGACGGCACGGGCATAGCCGTACCGCTCCTCCCAGATACCGCCGGAAAACACCCTGCGACCGGTGCTTTCCATACCAAAGATGCTGACGCTCATCTCGCCCCCTCCCGGCAAGAGCTACACACGTACTGCGGCTAGCGCGTTTTCCAGTGTGAACGCATGAGCGTAGAGGGCCTTGCCCACGATGGCGCCCTCCAGCCCGTCGGGGACGAGGGACGCGAGCGCGACCAGGTCGTCGATGGAGGAGACGCCGCCGCTGGCCACGACCGGCCGGCCGGTGCGGGCCAGGATCCGGCGGTAGAGGTCGAGGTTGGGGCCCTTCAGCATGCCGTCCTTGGTCACGTCGGTGACGACGTAACGGGGGCAGCCGTCGGCCTCGAGGCGGTCGAGGACCTCCCACAGGTCACCGGCGTCCTCGGTCCAGCCGCGGGCGGCCAGCGTGGTGCCGCGCACGTCGAGCCCGACCGCGATCTTGTCGCCGTGCTCGGCGATGACCTTCCGGCACCACTCGGGATTCTCCAGGGCGGCGGTGCCGATGTTGACCCGGCGGCAGCCGGTGGCCAGCGCGGCGGCCAGGGAGTCGTCGTCGCGGATGCCGCCGGACAGCTCCACGTTCACGTCGAGCCGGCCGATGACGTCGGCGAGCAGCTCCCGGTTGGTGCCCCGGCCGAACGCGGCGTCCAGGTCGACCAGATGGATCCACTCGGCGCCCGCCTCCTGCCAGGCCAGCGCGGCGGCCAGCGGCTCGCCGTAACCGGTCTCGGTCCCGGCCTCGCCCTGCACCAGGCGTACGGCCTGGCCGTCGACGACGTCCACGGCGGGCAGCAATACGAGCGACATTCAGATCCTCCGGTCGAAAGCGAGGGTCACGACAACGGGTACCAGCAGCAGGGAGAAGACCAGGACGGCGAGGCTGAGCGGGAGCGAGCCCCACACCAGCCACACGATGGCCTGGACGAACAGGAAGCCCAGCGCGACCACGATGTTCTGGGCGCGGTGGCGGCGGGCGATCAGGCCGCCCTGGCGGTAGAACCGCACCGGGCGCGGGGTCAGCCGGGCCAGGAGGGCGCGGCGGCGGGCCCGGCGCGCCTGCCGCTCCTCGTTGGCCCGGATCGCGCGCGCCCGCTCCGCCTCCCGCTCGGCCCTGCGGCGCGCGCGTTCCTTGCTCATGAGAGCCTGGATCGGGTGATCGGCGCGCTCACAGCGTGCCGAGCCAGTTCTTCAGCAGCACGGCTCCGGCGTCGCCGGACTTCTCGGGGTGGAACTGGGTGGCCTTGAGCGGGCCGTTCTCGACGGCGGCCACGAACGGGACGCCGTGCTCGGCCCAGGTGACCAGCGGCTCGGCGAACCCCTCGCCGGCGTGCAGCTCCCACTCGCGCACCCCGTACGAGTGCACGAAGTAGAAGCGGGTCGCGGCGTCGAGCCCGGCGAACAGCACGCTGTCGGCGGGCGCCTTGACCGTGTTCCACCCCATGTGGGGCAGCACGGGCGCCTCCAGCCGCTCCACCGTGCCCGGCCACTCGGCGCAGCCCTCGGTCTCCACGCCGTGCTCGACGCCCCGGGCGAACAGGATCTGCATGCCCACGCAGATGCCCAGCACCGGACGCCCGCCGGACAGGCGCCGCCCGATGATCCGCTCGCCGCGCACGCTCTTGAGCCCGGTCATGCACGCCTCGAACGCGCCGACGCCCGGCACCACCAGGCCGTCGGCGTCCATGGCGGCGTCGAAGTCGGACGTGACGGTCACGTCGGCGCCGACCCTGGCCAGCGCCCGCTCGGCCGAGCGCAGGTTGCCCGACCCGTAGTCGAGCACCACGACCTTCTTGCCTACCACCACAGCACCCCCGCCGTGATCGCCATCGCCGCGCCCAGCGCGCAGACGGCCGCACCGATCTTCAGCCCCTGCTTGGCCAGCGAGAACACGCCGCCGATCAGGAACAGCCCGATGAACACCATCGCGATGGCGATGGTGTTCTCGGTCATAGGACGCCCTTGGTGCTCGGCACGCCCGTGGCGCGCGGGTCGAGCTCGGACGCCTCGCGCAGCGCCCTGGCCAGGGCCTTGAACTGGGCCTCCACGATGTGGTGGGCGTTGCGGCCGTAGGGCACGTGGACGTGCAGGCAGATCGCGGCCTGCGCGACGAGCGACTCCAGGATGTGGCGGGTCATCGTCGTGTCGTACTCGGGGCCGATCATCGGCGCCATGCCCTCGGGCTCGGAGTGCACGAGATAGGGGCGTCCGGACAGGTCGACGGTGACCTGGGCGAGCGACTCGTCCAGCGGGCACGACGCGCTGCCGAACCTCCTGATGCCCGACTTGTCGCCCAGCGCCTCGCGGAACGCCGCGCCCAGCGCGAGCGCGGTGTCCTCGATCGTGTGGTGGGAGTCGATGTGCAGGTCGCCCTCGGTCTTGACCGTCAGGTCGAACAGCCCGTGCTTGCCCAGCTGGGCCAGCATGTGGTCGAAGAAGCCGACCCCGGTGGCCACCTCGACCCGGCCGGTGCCGTCGAGGCCGACCTCCACCAGGACCGAGGTCTCCTTCGTAACGCGCTCGACGCGGCCTACGCGACTCACAAGACTCCTTCCAGGGCGGCACGGAAGGCCGCCATCTCCTCACCGGTGCCGATCGACACCCGCAGCCATTGTGGCGGGCCCACCTCGCGGATGAGCACCCCGCGCTCCAGCAGCCCCTCCCACACCTTGCGCCGGTCGGGGAAGCGCCCGAACAGCACGAAGTTGGCGTCGGAGTCGGCCACGGCCAGGCCCTTGGAGCGCAGCCACGCGACCGTGTCGTCGCGCTCGCGCCGCAGCGCGTCGACCGTGCCCAGCAGCTCGGCGCGGTGCCGCAGCGCCACGCGCGCCGCCGTCTGGGTGAGCGTGGACAGGTGGTACGGCAGGCGCACCAGCAGCAGCGCCTCCACCACGGCCGGGTGGGCGGCGAGGTAGCCGAGCCGGGTGCCCGCCATGGCGAACGCCTTGGACATCGTCCTGGTGACGATCAGCCGGGGGTGCTCGGGCAGCAGGGTGAGCGCCGACGGCGTGCCCTCGCGGGCGAACTCGGCGTAGGCCTCGTCGACCACGACCATGCCCCGGGCGCTGGCCAGGACGGCCTCGATGGTCTCGAGCGGCTGGGCGGTGCCTGTCGGGTTGTTGGGCGAGGCCAGGAAGACGATGTCGGGCTGGTGCTCCTCGATCGCCGCCGTCGCCTTGCCGGGGTCGATCGAGAAGTCGTCCTCGCGGCTGGCCGAGATCCACTCGGTGCTGGTGCCGCTGGTGATGATCGGGTGCATCGAGTACGAGGGCTCGAACCCGACGGCCGTGCGGCCGTGGCCGCCGAAGGCCTGCAGGATCTGCTGGAGCACCTCGTTGGAGCCGTTGGCGGCCCACACCTGCTCGGTGGTCAGGCCGTGGCCGAGGTAGCCGGCCAGGTCGGCGCGCAGGGCCGTGGCGTCCCTGTCGGGGTAGCGGTTGAGCTCTCCCGCGCTCTCCCTGACCGCCTCGGCCAGGTCGGCGACCAGCTCGGGCGAGGGTGGGTAGGGGTTTTCGTTGGTGTTGAGCCTGACGGGGACGTCGATCTGGGGCGCGCCGTACGGCGACTTACCCCGGAGGTCGTCTCGGATGGGCAGGTCGTCGAGGTTCACGCGGTCTCCGTGGGAATCTGCCAGTCGAATCGGGCGCGGATCGCGGCGCCGTGGGCCGGAAGGTCCTCAGCGTCCGCCAGGACCGACACGTGGGCCGCCGCGTCGGCGAGAGCGTCGCGGGTGTAGTCGACGACGTGGATGCCGCGCAGGAACGACTGCACCGACAGGCCGCTGGAGTGGCAGGCGCAGCCGCCCGTGGGCAGCACGTGGTTGGACCCGGCGAGGTAGTCGCCGAGCGACACGGGAGCGTACGGACCCACGAAGATGGCCCCGGCGTTCCGGATTCTTCCGGCTATTTCCGCGGCGTTCGCGGTGTGGATCTCCAGGTGCTCGGCGGCGTACGCGTCCACGACCTTGATGCCGTCGTCGATGGAGCCGACCAGCACGATGCCCGACTGCCTGCCGCCCAGCGCCTCGGCGATGCGCTCGGAGTGCCTGGTCGCCGACACCTGGCCCGGCAGCTCCTTCTCGACCGCGTCGGCCAGCTCGACGCTGGTGGTGACCAGCACGGCGGCGGCGATCGGGTCGTGCTCGGCCTGGCTGATCAGGTCGGCGGCCACGTGGACCGGGTCGGCCGTCTCGTCGGCCAGGACGGCGATCTCGGTCGGGCCCGCCTCGGAGTCGATGCCGATGCGTCCCTTGAGCAGCCGCTTGGCCGCCGCCACCCAGATGTTGCCCGGACCGGTCACCATCGTGGCGGGCGGGCACTCCTCCGTGCCGTAGGCGAACATGGCCACCGCCTGCGCCCCGCCCACCGAGTAGACCTCGTCCACGCCGAGCAGCGCGCACGCGGCCAGGATCGTGGGGTGCGGCAGCCCGCCGTACTCCTTCTGCGCCGGGCTGGTCACGGCCAGCGAGCCGACGCCGGCCTCCTGCGCCGGGACGACGTTCATGACCACGCTGGAGGGGTAGACCGCGCGGCCGCCGGGGACGTAGAGGCCCACCCGGTCGACCGGCACCCACCGCTCGGTCACGGTGCCGCCGGGCACGACCTGGGTGGTGACGTCGGTGCGCCGCTGGTCGCGGTGGACCAGCCTGGCCCGCCTGATCGACTCCTCCAGCGCCGCCCTGACCTCGGGGGCGAGCTCGCGCAGGGCCCGGTCGATGGCCTCGGCGGAGACGCGGGTGGAGGCGATCTCGACGCCGTCGAACCTGGCGGTCAGCTCCCGTACGGCTGCCGCCCCGCGATGGCGCACGTCGTCGCAGATCGGCCGCACCTTCTCCAGGGCGGCCTCGACGTCGAGCTCGGCGCGGGGCAGCACGTCGCGCAGGTTCTCCGGAAGAGAACCACGCATGTCAATACGGGAAATCACCATCACAGTCTACGGAGTCCGGCCCCTTAATCAGGTTCTGTCCACCATCCGGGACGGCGTGCCGCCCCTCACCCGGCCGTGCGGAGGGCGGCCGCGGGCGACGCTCGCCGACGTCGCAGCCCGCGGCCGCCACAGCCCCGGACCGGGCCCGCCGGGGCATCGCCGTGGCCGTCGCGGGGGCATGGCCACGGCCGGGAAAGCCGAGAGCCGTCACCCCTGCCCGCCCCGAACCCCCCGATAACGCCGAACGCCCAAAAAGGCGCCAATTTCTCTTTACCCAAAGGTCGAGCACCCATGTCCCGGAAAAGCCATCACCCCGCCCGGCAAGGCCAGGCGCGTACTTTCCCATTACGTGTCCATTCTGTCCGCACCCCTACAGTTACCGGGGTGGGACAGTGGCGAGCCCCCGGCGGCATCCTGGTCGAGGCGATCATCTTGGACGATCGCCCGCTGCTGCGTGTCTCGCACCGGGTCAACGGCACGACGTACCTGCAGGGCTACTGCGCCACCGTCGCCGAGCTCACCGCCCACGGCGTGGACCTGGCCGAGCTCGTCGAGGACACCGCGCTTGACCATCTGTAGACCCCGGCCCGCCACTGTCGATCAGCCCTCCGGGGTACGGCCTGCACCATGGTGCGGCTGCCGGCCTACGCGCCCATGCTGGCGCAGCTCGGCACCCTGACCTCCGTCCAGGGTGCGGACTGGGCCGTGGAGATGAAATGGGACGGCGTGCGCGCCCTCGCCTACCTCCAGGGCGGCGCCGTCCGCCTGATGTCGCGCAACGCCAAGGACATCACCCCCGCCTACCCCGAGCTCCAGCTCATGGCCGGCGCCACCGGCGGGCACCCGGCCGTGATCGACGGGGAGATCGTGGCGTTCGACGAGACCGGGCGGCCCAGCTTCGAGGCGCTGCAGCCCCGGATGCACCAGCGCAACCCGGCGGCGGTGGCCGAACTGGCCAGGTCGGTGCCGGTGACGTTCATGGCGTTCGACATCCTGCACCTCGACGAGGACAGCACCGTCTCCCGCCCCTACAGCGCCCGCAGGGAGCTGCTCGAGACCACGTTCACGCCCGGCTACCGCTGGGAGGTGCCCGTGTGGTTCGCCGACCACGCCGGGCTCGCGTTCGACTCCTCCCGGCAGCTCGGGCTCGAAGGGGTCGTGTGCAAGCGGATGGGCTCGCCGTACCGGCCCGGCCGGCGCAGCAGTGACTGGACGAAGGTCAAGAACGTCCGCACCGCCGAGGTCGTGATCGGCGGCTGGAAGCCGGGGGGCGGGCGGCGTTCGGGGATGATCGGGTCGCTGCTGCTGGGCGCCTACGACCAGCGGGGGCGGCTGCGGTTCGTGGGGCACGTCGGGACCGGGTTCACCGAGGCCATGCTGCGCGACCTGGGCGAACGCCTGGCGTCCCTGGAACGCGCGGACCCGCCGTTCGACGAGCCGGTGCCGCGCGAGCACGCCAGGGACGCGCGCTGGGTGGAGCCGCGCCTGGTCGGGGAGGTGCAGTACGCCGAGGTCACCGGTGACAGCCGCCTGCGCCACCCGTCGTGGCGCGGGCTGCGGCCCGATCGCGAGCCCTCGGAGACCAGTACCGCCGACTTCCTGCCCCCCGGCCGCACCGGCGACGCCGCGGCCGGCTGAGCCCCGGGAAGCTATGGCGACACGGAGCGCCTAACTACGCTTCGTCTGCATTTCGTAACCTAGAGTGATCGAGACGTTGCCGATTTCACTCAAAGGGGACACCGTGCCGAAGGTCCTGGTCACCACGCTCACCACGCTGGCCGGCGTCGCGCTCGCGGTGCCCGCGACCGCCGGGCAGCAGCCCCCCTTGACGCCCGTCCAGGACCGCGCCTGGGGCGCCGCGTCGTCCCCGCTGATGCGCCCCGCCCGCGCCGTGCGCTACTGGACCGCGAGCAAGCAGGCCCAGGCCCACGCCACGGAGCTGCCCAAGAGCCTGAAAGCACGGGCCCAGGGCGTCATGGAGCTGCCGAAGAGCCTGGAGGCGCTGGGTCAGCTGCGCAGCGTGCCGGAGGGCAAACGGATCACCCCGGGCGGGGACGCCAACGGCTACGCCCCCATGCCCCGCCCCTACACCGCCGCCACCCAGAGCCGCGTCACCGGCCGGCTGTTCTACGTCAACTCCAGCGGGCTGGACGACTCCTGCAGCGCGTCCGTCGTGCGCTCGGCGGTCGGGCTGCTCATCGTCACCGCCGCCCACTGCGTGTACAGCGTGCCGCTGGGAGCGTCGGCCGGCCGGTGGCACACGAACTTCGCGTTCGTGCCCGCGTACGACGGGCAGGCCGCCGACGTGCGGGGCCGCGAGCCGTACGGGCGGTGGGGCGCCCGGCGGGCGTGGAAGCCCGACCCCTACACCGGCATGAGCGGCGGCGACTGGAACTCGCACTACGACATCGCCCTCATCGAGGTCGGCAGGAAGAGCCGCACGCTCCAGGACGCCGTCGGCGCCTTCACCCCGATCCGCAACCAGGGCGGCGCGTACACCGTCGCCACGACGGGCTACCCCGGCGTGGCCGGCAGGAAGCCGTACGACGGCCGGGAACAGCTCTGGTGCCTGGCCAAGACCGAGCCGGCCGGCGGTATCGCCGACACCGGCACCCTCTTCGCCTCCCGCATCACCGCCACGTCGGCCGGCGGACGCATGGAGACGCGCAACTGCCACCTGTTCAAGGGCCACAGCGGCGGCCCGTGGCTGCTCAGAGACACCGACGACCTGATGGGCGTGCTGTCGGCGGGCACGGAGGACGGCGGGGCTGACGGCTACTCCGTCGCGAACGCCCTCAACACCGAGAGCTACGGCGCGATCATCAAGCAGGCCGACCCGCAGGGGGTGTACGACGCGCTGTCCATCAGCACCTCCGGCCCGCGCCGCGCGGTCAGGCGCGGCGGCGGCACCGCGAACGTCAGGGCCACCGTGACCATGCGCGGGCTGATGGGCGCCGCCCAGGTGCCCGTCACGTTCAACCTCCCGGCCGGTACGAGCCTGTCCTCGGTGAACGGCGCCTCGTGCAAGCGCTCGGGCAGGCAGGCCACCTGCACCATCGCCGCCATCCACCCCGAGCGCCCGGTCCAGCTCACCGCCCGCGTCCGCGTGACCCGCCGGGCCGCCCGCTACCCGCGCGTCACCGCGCACGTGGACTCGAGCCGCCTCGACACGAACCAGGTCGACAACACCAGCACCGTCGCCCTCTCCACCTACCGCCGCTGACCGGCGCCTCCCGGGCTGCGGGAGGTCAGGCGGCGGGCTCCAGCACCGGCTCCTTCAGCGTCCTGGCCAGCAGCCAGGCCAGGGCCGGGAAGACGATCAGGCACGCCAGCGCCGTCCGCAACGTGGTGGCCTCGGCGAGCGCGCCCACCAGCGGGCTGGCCAGGCCGCCCACGCTCACCGCGAGCCCCAGGGTCACGCCGCCGGCCGTGCCCACCCGGGTGGGCAGGAAGTCCTGGCCCAGCGTCACATGCAGCGAGAACGGCGCATACAGGGCGATCGACGAGGCCGCGACGAAGACGTACGCGACAGGTCCCGGCGCCAGCACCACCCCCGCGACCGCCGGGACCGCCAGCGCGTAGGCCAGGCGCATCGTCCGCATCCGCCCCCACCGGGCCGCCAGCCTGCCACCCAGCACGGTCCCCACCGCCCCGCCCGCGAACAGCACGAACAGCGCCACCGCGCCCGCCGCCCCGCCGCCCATGTAGAGGGCCACGAAGGCGCTCAGCCCGACGTACACGACCGAGCGGAAGACGATCACCAGCGTCAGCCTGACGAACGACGGCCAGTCGTCCCGGCCCGACACCGGGGCCGCGGCCCGCGCCGCCGGCCCTCCCCCGGCCAGCGCCCGGACCGCCGGGAGCGTCGCCACCGCCCCCAGCACCGCCGGCGCGGCCAGGAACGGCGAGGCGCCCAGCCCCCACCCCGCCAGCAACGGCGTCACCAGCACGGGAGCCGACGCGAACCCCAGCGTCCCGCCCAGCGAGAACCAGCTCATCCGCACGTGACTGCCCTCGCTCGCGATCCTGGCCAGCCGCGCGGACTCCGGATGGTAGGCCGCCACGCCGAGGCCGGACAGCGCCACGGCCAGCCAGGTCAGCACGTAGGAGTCCGTCACCCCGCCGAGCGCCACCCCGGTGCCCGCGACGAGCGTGCTCACCGGGATCAGCCACGGCATCCGCCACTTGTCCGTCAGCACCCCGAACACCGGCTGCACGACCGACGACAGCAGCGTCGCGGCCAGCACGATGCCGGACACGGCGACGTACCCGTAGCCACGGCCGGCCACCAGGAAGGGCACGAGCGCGGGGACGGCGCCCTGGTAGAAGTCCACGGCCGCGTGGCCGGCGGCGAGCATGGGGGTCCTGTTCACCCCCCGATCCTTTCCCGATGGCTGCTGGCCCGCTTCCGATAAAATGCCAATTCATGACGGCAATCCGCCATCTGCCCGAAGCGCCGACGGGGCGACGGCCGTTGGCCCCCGGTGCGGGCATCGACGCGCACCGGCACGACACCCACCAGATCGTCTACGCCTGCCGCGGCGTGCTCTCGGTCACCACCGGCGCGGGCACCTGGGTCGCCCCGGCCAACCGCGCCATCTGGATCCCGGCCGGCACCGTCCACGAACACCGCGCCCACGGCGACACCGACCTGCGCCTGGTGGGCCTCGCCGACAACCCCCTCGGCCTCGGCCACCCCACCGTCCTCGTCGTCGGCCCCCTGCTCCGCGAGCTGATCATCACCTACACCTCCGACGAGCGCTCCCCACCGGACGGCGGGGAGCGCGAGAGGTTGTGGGCCGTGCTCGTCGACCAGCTCAAGCGCGCCCCCGAGCAGCGGCTGCACCTGCCCACCGCCCGCGACCCCAGGCTGGCCGCCGTCTGCGCGATCCTGCGCCGCGACCCCGCCGACAGCAGGACCCTGGCGCAGCTGGCCGTCCAGGCCGGCACCAGCGACCGTACGCTGGCCAGGCTGTGCCGGCGCGAGCTGGGCATGAGCTTCCCGCAGTGGCGCACCCAGCTCCGCCTGCACCACGCGCTGCTCCTGCTGGCCGACGGCGTCGCCGTGACCACCGTCGCCCACCGGTGCGGGTGGGCCTCCGCGAGCGCGTTCATCGACGTGTTCGGGCGGGCGTTCGGGTACACCCCGGGCAAGGCCTTTACATTGTAGATTCGCTACAATGTGATCCTGTGAGCAAATCGAAAGGCAAGGGCGGGACCCCGGCCACCATGGCGCTGACCAAGGCCAAGGCCGAGTTCACGCTCCACCCGTACGAGCACGACGCCTCGGCCCAGGCCTACGGCGAGGAGGCCGCGGACGCGCTCGGCGTCCCGTACGAGCGGATTTTCAAGACGCTGGTGGCCGAGGTGGAGAGCGGGCTGGCGGTGGCGGTCGTGCCCGTGTCGGGCAAGCTCGACCTCAAGGCCCTGGCCGGCGCTCTCAACAGCAAGCGGGCCGCCATGGCCGACGCCGCCAAGGTGGAGCGCGTCACCGGCTACGTCGTGGGCGGCATCAGCCCCCTGGGCCAGCGCAAGCAGCTCCCGACGGTGGTCGACTCCTCGGCGCTCGACTTCGAGACGATCTACTTCTCGGCCGGGAAGCGCGGCCTCCAGATCGAGACCGCGCCCGACAACCTCATCACGCTCACCAGGGCCGTCACCGCCCCCATCGGCAAGTCCTCCTGACCGCGCTCATCGCCGCCGCCCGGGCTCCGAGCTGTCCAGGGGCGACTGGCCGACGAGCCATTCGAAGAGCCGCCGGCGTCCCCAGAAGAAGGGGTGGTCGCCGCGTCTCCGGCCGCCCTCCGCCTCGCGCCTCTTCCGCTCCTCCTCGGCGAGCGCCTGCTCCAGCCCCGGCGTGTTGCCGCCGCCGAAGCGGGCCATGTCCGGTCCGGCGAAGCCCTTGGGCTCGACGTCCCGCAGCGCTGACTCCATCGACTCCACCCAGATCGGCCCGGGCAGCGACGCCCCCTGTACCGCTCCGTAGTAGTCGTCCCCGATCTGCACCCCCTGCAGCGGGAAGCGGTACGACCCGCGGATGTCCCCCACGCTGACCGCCGCCGCCAGCGCGGGCGTGTAACCGGCGAACCAGGCCGAGGTGTAGCCGTTGTTGGTGCCCGTCTTGCCGGCGGCCGGCCAGCCGATGCTCTGGCCCTGCATGGTGCCCTTGGAGAAGACTCCCTCCAGCACGTAGTTGACCGCGTCCGCGACCTCCTCCTCGATGGCGCGCTCGCAGGCGGGCGGCACGTGGGTGCGCCGCCCGTCCCTGCCGACGATCTCGACGATCGCCAGCGGCCGGCAGTAGATCCCCCTGGCCCCGAACGCCGCGAACGCCGCCGCCACCGTCACCGGATCCATCTCGTTCACGCCCAGCGTGAACGTGGGCACCTCCTTCAGCGGCTCCCCGTCCGCCCTGGCGATCCCGAGCGCCTTGGCCGTCCGCACCACGTTGCAGAGCCCGACCTTGCGCTCCAGCATCATGTAGAAGATGTTCACCGACTTCCAGGTGCCGGTCTCGATGCTGTGCGGGCCGCCGGAGCCCTCGCCGGTGGCGTTGAGTATGCGGGTGTCCGGGTCGTTCACGGCGTGGCCCGCGCAGTCGCGGTAGCCCTGCCCGGGCACGAGTTCGCCCGGGGTGTTGAAGCCGTCGCCGAACCGCCACCCCTGCTGGAGCGCCGTGGCCAGCGTGAACACCTTGAACGTCGACCCGGCCTGGAACCCCTGACCGCCTCCGTGCGCCACGTCCGCGGCCAGGTTGAAGGTGGTCTTGGGGCCGTTCTTCCGGTTGCCGGGGTTGCGGCCGAAGCGTTTGCTGGCCGCTATCGCCCTGATCCGCCCGGTTCGCGGCTCGACCATGGCCTCGGCGGCCACCTCGGTGTCCTCCGGCCAGACGTGGCGGCGGATGGCCTGCTCGGCGGCGCTCTGCGCGATCGGGTCGAGGCTGGTCCTGATCGTCAGGCCGCCCCTGGCCATCCTGGTCCGCCGCTCGGCCTCGGTGTTGCCGAAGACGGGGTTCGACAGCAGCTCGCGCTGGACGTAGAGGCAGTAGAAGGGATAGGCGCTCTGCTCGCACCCGCCGGGCTCGGGCCTGAGCTTGATGGCCAGCGGCGCGGCCTTGGCGCTCGCCGCCTCCTGCGGGCTGATCAGCTTCAGCCCGGCCATGCGGTCGAGCACGAGGTCCCGCCGCGTCTTCAGGCGCTCGCGATGGTCCCGGCCGAGCGAGGGGTCGGTCGAGTACGGCATGCGCACCGCGCCGGCCAGCGTGGCCGCCTGGCCCAGGGTCAGCCGGGAGGCCGACGTGGAGAAGAAGCGCCTGGCCGCCGCCTCCACGCCGTGGGCTCCGGCGCCGAAGTAGGCGATGTTGAGGTAGCGCTCCAGGATCTCGTCCTTGCGGTACTTCTTCTCCAGCGCCAGCGCGAGCCGCAGCTCGGTGATCTTGCGGGCCAGGTTCGGGGCGCGGGCGCGGTCGCGCTCGGCCTCGGTGCGGGCGGCCTCGATCAGGATGTTCTTGACGAGCTGCTGCGTCAGGGACGAGCCGCCCTGCTTGATGCCGCCGGCCTGCGTGTTGGTGAGCAGCGCCCGGAACGTGCCCCGGATGTCGAGGCCGCCGTGCTCGTAGAAGCGGGCGTCCTCGATCGCCACGATCGCCTTGCGCATCACCGGGGCGACGGCGCTCAGCCGCACGGCCGTCCGGTTGGCCTCGTAGAACTGGGCGAACGTCCTGCCGTCCTTGTCCAGCAGTCTGGTCACCTGGTCCAGGGGCTCTTCACGCGGGGCGGGCGGCAGGTCGACGAAGGTGCTCGCGACGTTCTTGGCGGCGATGCCGCCCCCGCTCACCACGGGCGCGGCCAGTGCCGCGGTCAGCACCCCTCCGAGCGCCCCCGCCAGCCCGAGCGCGCCGACGGATCTGAGTACGGTCACGTCACATGATCTGCGACGTCCGGATCCGCGCCAAACGCCCGCTTGTCACCTGTTTACCGTTGCCTGCGGATGTGCAGACCGAGCGAGGCGAACTGTTCGAACGGCCGGTGGTAACCGCGTTCGATGTGGTGCACGCCGCGCAGCGTGGACGGCCCGTCGGCGACGGCGGCCGCCAGCACGGCCGAGAACCCCGCCCGGATGTCGGGCAGCGTCACGTCGGCGCCCTTGAGCTTGGACACGCCGCGCACGACGGCCGAGTGCCTGGCGTTGGTGTCGTGGTACCGGCAGGCCGGCCCGCCCAGGCACTGGTCGAACACCTCGATCTCGCAGCCCATCTTCTGCAGCGCGGGCACGTACACCAGGCGGTTCTCGAAGACCGTCTCGTGCAGCACCGACATGCCCTGGCTCTGCGTGAACAGCACCATGAGCGGCGTCTGCCAGTCCGTCATGAACCCGGGGTGGGTGTCGGTCTGCACGGCCGCCGAGCGCAGCCCCTCGGGCGGCGCGGTGGCGCACAGGTACTCGTCGTTGATGTCGAACTGGGCGCCCATCCTGGCCAGCGTGGTGATCGCGGTGACCAGGCGGTCCTGCGGGCAGCCGTGCACCCGCACCTCTCCCCCGGTGACCAGGCCGGCCGCCAGGTAGGAGAACGCCTCGATGCGGTCGCCGGTCAGCCAGGTGGAGGCGCCGCGCAGCCGTTCGACGCCCTCGATGACGATCCTGCGGTCGGGGGAGAGCTCGATCCTGGCCCCCATCCGCTGCAGGAACAGCGCCAGCTCCACCACCTCGGGCTCCATCGCGGCGTTCTTCAGCACCGTCTTGCCCTCGGCCAGGACCGCCGACATCAGGACGGTCTCCGTGGCGCCGACGCTCGGGTACGGCAGCTCGATCCGGGTGCCGTGGAGCCGGCCGGCCTTGGCGAAGATCCCGGTGTCGCCCACCTCCACCTCGGCGCCCATCGCGCGCAGGGCCTCCACGTGGAAGTTGACCGGCCGCCGCCCGATCGGGTCGCCGCCCACCAGCGGGACGAACGCCTCCCCCGCCAGGTGCAGGAGCGGGCCGAGCATGAGGATGGGGATGCGGTTCAGGCCGGTGAACGCGTCGGGCACCCTCGGCTCGATGGCCTGTCCCCGCGCGATCCTGATCTCCGTGCGGGAGATCTCGACATGGATGCCCAGCGCCCGCAGCATGGCGGCGGTGATCTCCACCTCGCCCACCTCCGGGGCGTTGTGGATGCTGCTCTCCCCGCCGCCCAGCATGGCGGCGACCATGTGCTTGGAGACTCCGTTCTTGGAGCCGCGTACCTCGACGTCCCCCCGGAGCGGGCCGGAGGGTTCTATCAACCAGACCTCTTCTGCAATCACGAGGCGAGCCTAGCCGGGGGATACCATCGAGCTGATTCGGACACACATGTAAGGGGGAGTGGCGTGACGAGGGAAGTGCGCGCTTTCGCGGTAACTGTCCTCGCACTTGCCACTCTCGGAGCGGCTGCCGGGCTGGTCTGGTCAGGGATCACGCCACGGGCGCCGTACCAGGTCACCGATCAGGGGACGGTGCTGGCCGACCCGTCCACGCAGGCGCTGATCGCGGCCGACGGGTGGTTCGCGGTGATCACCGGCGGGCTGGGGCTGCTGTGCGGCGGGGTCGCGTGGTTCGCGGCGCGGCGGTGGATGCTGCCGGTGCTGCTCGGGCTCTGCGCGGGCGGCGTCCTGGGGGCGATGCTGACGCTGTGGGTCGGGTCCACGTTCACGATCGGGGCGGTCGTCATCGAGGCCGCCGCCACGCCCGGGGTGAAGGTCGTCCCGGGCGCGCTGAAGCTGACGGCCTCCGGCGTGCTGGTGTCCTGGCCGCTGCTGGCGGTGGGGCTGTTCGGGTTCCTGGAGGGCATGCACGGGTACCGCGAGTCGCCGCTGCGCCACCCGTACGGCGACCCGCCCGAACCCCTCTGACCCGCCCGAACCCGTCTGACCCGCCCGAACGGCGACCCGCCCGAGCCCTTCCGACCCACCCGCACGACGACCCGCTTGAGCCCGTCTGACCCGCCCGCACGACGACCCGCCCCGTGCGGCGGCTAGAGCGGTGGGCGGCGCTCGCCGTGCCGGGTGGCCTGCTCGAACGCGCGGGCCACGCGCAGGACCCTGGCGTCCTCGAACGGCCGACCCACGATCTGCACCCCCACCGGAAGCCCGTCCGCCGTGAACCCGGCCGGCACGGACGCGGCCGGCGCGTGCAACACGCTGATCCAGTACGCGGAGCGCATCCAGGCGAGGTAGTCGGGCATCGGCTCCCCGTTGATCTCGCTGACGTGAGGCTGCTCGACCGGGAACGGCGGCACCTGGCTGACGGGCGCGATCAGCACGTCGTAGGTGTCGAAGAAAGCGGCCATCCGCTGGTAGAGGCGGCTGCGGCCCCGCTCGGCCCGAGCCAGGTCGGCGCCGGTGACCTTGCGGCCCTGCTCGACGTTCCACGCGGTGTTGGGGCCGAGCCCGGTCAGGTCGCCGAAGGACAGCGCGTAGTTCCACGCCCGGTAGGTCCGGAACGCGTCCTCGGCCTCCGACAGGTCCAGCTCGACCTGCTCGACCAGGGCTCCCAGCCGCTCGAACACCGCCGGCGCCGTCGCGGTGACGGCCGCCGTCCTCGGGTCCACCGGCAGGCCGCCCAGGTCCGGGCTCCACGCCACGCGCAGCCCCCGCACGCCCTCCTCCGGCTCGGGGGCGAAGACCTCCTTGATCGAGTACGGGGAGCGCCGGTCGAACCCGGCGATCGCCCCGAACATCAGCGTCACGTCCTCGACCGTCCTGGCCATCGGCCCCTGCACGGACAGCGTGTACCAGGCGTTGGTGTCGGACGGGTCGGGGACGCGGCCCGGGGTCGGGCGCAGGCCGACGACGTTGCAGAAGGAGGCCGGGTTGCGCAGCGAGCCCCCCATGTCGGACCCGTCGGCCAGCGGGACCATGCCGGTGGCCAGGGCCGCGGCCGCGCCCCCACTGCTGCCTCCGGCGGACCTGGACAGGTCGTAGGGGTTTCCGGTGGCGCCGAACACCTCGTTGACGGTGTGGGAGCCGGTGCCGAACTCCGGTGTGTTGGTCTTGCCCATGGTGATGGCCCCGGCGGCACGCAGCCGCCGGACGATCAGGTCGTCCTGGGCCGGGACGTTGTCGGCGAAGAGCGGCGATCCGTACGTGGTGCGGATGCCGGCCGTGTCGACGAGGTCCTTGTGCGCGACGGGCAGGCCGTGCAGCGGACCGGCCGGCTCCCGCGCGTCGGCCGCCTTGGCCGCGTCGAGCGCCTGCTCGGCGACCAGGGTCACGATGGCGTTGACGCGCGGGTTGACCTGCTCGATGCGGTCGAGGTGGGCTTGGACGACCTCGACGGCGCTCACCTGCCTGGTCCTGATCAGGTGCGCCAGCTCGGTCGCGGTCGAGTAGTGCAGTTCGCTCACCCTTGGATCCTCCCCCACGGGCCGCGGCCCGACGACGGCGAGGGTTGCCCACCCCGGCCGCGACCGCTCGTCGGATCACCACCGCTCAGGAACTCTCCCGCACCAGCCCCCGTTCCGGTGGCGCGGTGTGGCCGTCCCTCCGTCTGGCCAGGATGAGCAGGCCGGTGACGGCGAGCGCGCAGGCCACGATGACGAGCTGCACGCCGTACTGGATGTCCTGGGTCGGGAGCACGATGTTGCCGGTGTGGAAGCCGGTGTGCACGCCGACCGCCATCCACACCGCTCCGGTGCGCGCCCGCGCCGCCGCGCAGGCGAAGCCGATGCCGATCGCCTGGAGCACGTAGAGCAGGCGCTCGGCGGGCGTGTCCGCCGGGCTCCGGGAGAGGATGTGCAGCGCGCCGAAGCACACGGACACCACGATCAGCACGGCCCTCGGGGACAGCCGGCCCGACAGCGTGTCGAACAGGTGCCCCCGCCACAGCAGCTCCTCGGGGAACGCCTGGCCGAGCAGGACTATGGCGACGTAGAGCGGCAGGTAGGGGAGCTGGTCGCGCATCACGTCCCACGGCAGCCAGGCGGCCACGCCGAGCGCCACCGACAGAGCGTTGGAGGCGATCACCGCGGCCGCGCCGGCCAGCACTCCCGCCAGCAGGTGCGGCACGGCCCGCCAGGACCTCGTGAGCCCCACGCCCCGCCACGACTGGCGGCCGAGGAAGCGGCGGATCAGGTAGACGAGCCCGAGCGAGGCCAGCGTGACTCCGATCACGCCCACCGGCTGATAGAGGGGGTCGCCCCGGTCGAAGAGCAGCATCGCGGGAAGGGAGCCGCCGTACACCTGCGCGAACATCGCGACGACGGCGATCAGCACGGCCCAGACAGGATGGGTGGCTTTCATGGACCGTCACGCTAGGCAGCCCTGCGCCGCCGCACATCGGCCCGCGGTCTGAACCCGCCATGACCTTCGTCATGGGTCCTCAAGGAGGATCACAACGCCCTCGCGGGAAACTATGGTCGAAGCCATGCAGCGTCCTCTGGCCCGGCTGCGCGTCCCCGACCGGCCCGTCCTGTTCACCGTCGTGTTCTGGGTGGTGCTCGTCGCCACCGGGGCCGTCGCGTACGCGGCCGAGCCCTCGACGCCGCCGTGGGCCGTGCCCTTCGGCGTCAACCTGGCGCTCGTGGCCGTGCTCTGGCTGCTGCTGCCCTGGCGGCGCTGCGAAGGGTGGCGGCGGCCTCTTCCGGTGGCGTTCCTGCTGGCGACGTTCGCCCTGGGACTCACGGGCTCGGCCGAGATCCACCAGTTGCTGACGCTCCTGGCGATCGCCAATGTGGCGTTCGTCCACGGCATGCGGACCGCGGCCGTCATCGTCGGCTGCCTGATGGGCGGGCTCTTCGTCACGACCGCGGTGGCCTACGGCATTCCGGAGGCCACCGTGCAGACGGTGGTCACCGTCGTCTTCGCCGCGTTCGTGCTGGGCATGACGTCGGCCGTGCTGGAGGCGCGGCACAGGCGGGAGGAGGCGCGGCGGCTGCTGGCCCGGGTCAGGGAGCTGACGGTCGCCCAGGAGCGGGCGCGGATGGGTGCCGAGATGCACGACTCCATCGGCCACCACCTGACGGTGATCAAGCTGAGCCTGGAGAACGCCGAGCGGTTCCGCTCGCGCCGCCCCGAGGCCGCCTGGGACGAGGTGCGCCAGGCGAAGGGGCTGACCGTGGAGGCGCTGGCCGACGCCCGCCGGTGGGTCCGCGCGCTGCGCCCGCTCGCGCTCGAGGGCCGCGTCGGCAGCGCGGCGCTGGAGCGGCTGGCGGCGTCGTTCGACGGCACGGGGCTGGCGGTGTCCTTCGAGGTGGTGGGCGGCGAGGTGCCCTTGGAGCCCGACGTGGAGCTGGTGCTCTACCGCGTGCTGCAGGAAGGGCTCACCAACGCGGTCCGGCACGCCGGGGCCCGCCACGTCGACGGCACGCTCACCTTCTCCGGCGAGGCCGTCGTCCTGGCGGTCGCCGACGACGGCAAGGGCCGCGACCGCGAGGGACGTAACGGGTTCGGCCTGAGCTCGCTCGCCGAGCGCGCCCGCGCCGTGGGCGGCACCCTGGTCGCGGGCGACCGGCCGGGCGGCGGCTTCGAGGTGCGGGCGGAGCTGCCCGTCCGGGCGAAGGTGGCGACGTGAGGGCGATCAGGGTGCCGCTGGAGGTGCGGGCGGAGCTGCCCGCCCCTGTGAAGGTGGCGACGTGAGGGCGATCAAGGTGCTGCTGGTCGACGACCAGGAGCTGATGCGGCAGGGCCTGCGCAAGATGCTGGAGATCGAGGACGGCATCGAGGTGGCGGGCGAGGCCGCCGACGGCGAGGAGGCACTGCTGGTGGCCGCCGAGTGCCGCCCGGACGTGGCGCTGGTGGACGCCAGGATGCCCAGGATGGACGGCGTCGAGCTCATCTCCCGCCTGTCGGCCCGGCAGCCCGGGGTGGCGTCGATCGTGCTCAGCACGTTCGACGAGGACGACTACATCTTCGGCGCGCTGCGCGGCGGCGCCGTCGGCTACCTGCTCAAGGACTGCACGCCGGAGGAGCTGATCGACTCCGTCCGCCGCGCCGGCCGCGGGGAGACGGTGCTCGCCTCACCGGTGGCCGCCCGCCTGGTCGCCGAGCTCCGGCGCACCCCGCCCGCGCCGGCCCCGCCGGCCGCGCCTCGGGACCGGTTGTCGGCCCGGGAGGCGCAGGTGGCCGCGCTGATCGCCGCGGGGGCCTCCAACCGCGAGATCGCGGCCCGGCTGCGCATCGCCGAGGGCACGGTGAAGAACCACGTCTCCAGCCTTCTCCGCAAATACGCCCTCCGCGACCGCACCCGCCTCGCCCTCCACCTCAAGGACCCCCCACCCTCCTGACCCCCGCCACCCCATCAAGCACGGGCCCGAACCGCGGACGACCACCATCCCACCCCAGGCGGATCCCGGCCCTTTCCGGAGACCGCTACGACCGCCGTCACGCCCCCAAGCGGATCGCGCCCCCGCGGGAGGCCACGACGACCGCCGTCACGCCCCCAGGCGGATCCCGGCCCCTCTCGAGTGGGGTTGTGCGCCCCGACTCCGGTGGTCCGGACCGAGATCCCGATGCCCGCGCCCGGCCCCCGCCCGGACCGGCGCGCCGGGACCCCCGTGGCCGGCAGCACCGATATCGTCGTATTCACTGTACGTAGTTGAGGAGACACTCGGTGCGCACGCAGACGGACGAGGGCTACCGGCACGCGCTCGGCAACCGCCAGGTCCAGATGATCGCGATCGGCGGGGCGATCGGGGTCGGCCTGTTCCTCGGTTCGGGCGGCCGGCTGGCCGCCGCGGGGCCCGCCCTGGTGATCTCGTACGCCACCGCCGGGGCGGCCGCGTTCTTCGTCATGCGGGCGCTCGGCGAGCTCGTGCTCTACCGCCCGGTGGCGGGGTCGTTCGTCGAGTACGCGGGCGAGTTCATCGGCCCGTGGGCGGCGTTCGCCAGCGGCTGGATGTACTGGATCAACTGGGCGTTCACCGGCATCGCCGAGCTGACCGCCATCGCCGCCTACATCCATTACTGGGCTCCGGCGTTCCCGCAGTGGCTGACGGCGCTCATCGCCCTGGGCTTCGTGCTGTCGGTCAACCTGGTGTCGGTCCGGCTGTTCGGCGAGCTGGAGTTCTGGTTCGCCATGCTGAAGGTGCTGGCGATCACGATCTTCCTGGTGGTCGGCCTGGTCCTGGTGGTCTTCGCGGTCGGCCAGGCGACCCCGCACAACCTCGTCTCCCACGGCGGCTTCTTCCCCAAGGGCTTCCCGATGGTGCTGATGAGCCTGCAGTCGGTGGTGTTCGCGTACGCGTCGATCGAGCTGGTCGGCATCACGGCGGGTGAGACGGCCAGGCCGCACCAGGTCATGCCGAAGGCGATCAACGGCGTGGTGTGGCGCATCGCGATCTTCTACGTGGGCTCGGTGGCGCTGCTGGCGATGGTCCTGCCGTGGACCGCGTACCACGCGGACACCTCGCCGTTCGTGACGGTCTTCGCGGGCCTCGGCGTCCCGTGGGCCGCCGACGCGATGAACCTCGTGGTGATCACCGCCGCGCTCTCGTCCTGCAACTCCGGCCTGTACGCCACGGGCCGCATCCTGCGCTCGATGGCCATGAAGCAGGAGGCGCCCGGGTTCACGGGCACGCTCAGCTCCAGGTTCGTCCCGATGGGCGGCATCCTGTTCACGGCGGCCATGTTCCTGGCCGGGGTGGCGCTGTTCTACTTCCTGCCCGAGCGCGCCTTCAACATCGCCACCGCCGTCGCCTCCCTGGGCGTGATCACGACCTGGGGCGTGCTCGTCTGGTGCCAGATGCGGCTGCGCCGGTCGGGCCACCTGTCGGTGTTCCCGATGCCCGGCGCGCCGTACACGAACTGGCTCACGCTGGCGTTCCTGGTGCTCGTCGTCCTGCTGATGCCCTTCGCCGACCCCGACCAGCGGGTGGCGTTCTTCCTCATCCCGGCGCTGGCCGTGGCCATCGCCCTCGGCTGGCGGGTGGTCAGCCGCCGCCGGATCGTCAACGGCGGCCGCCCCTGACTGAGTACTCTCGATGTGCCGGCACAGAGCCGCCGCACACGGGGAGGCCGCACTGGACGAGGCGACACGACAGACGCCGAGGTGGACAAAGCGGGCGATAGTCCAGACCGTGGCGGCCGCCGCCGTCGGCGCCGCGCTTGCCGTGGCATGCGCGCCCTTGGGCGTCTTACCGAGGCTGGCCTGCGCCGTGCTCGGCGCGGGCTGCCCGGCCGATCAGGAGCCGAACGGGAGGCTGCCGCAGGCGACCCGCCTGACGCCCGTGCAGGTGGCGCAGGGCGGCATGTACGTCGCGCTGGGCGACTCCTACTCCTCCGGCGAGGGCGTCTGGGACCTGGACCACGAGCCGATCAACGACGGCGCCGACCGCTGCCACCGGGCGACGGGCTCGTACGTGCCGCTGGTGGCGCAGACCTACCGCTTCGGGGGCGGCACCGCCTTCTACGCCTGCAGCGGCGCCACCACCACCCAGATCCTGTCGGGCCAGTACGGCCAGAAGCCCCAGATCACCCGGGTCGGCCCGAACGCCAGCCTGGTGACGCTGAGCATCGGCGGCAACGACGCCGGGTTCACGAAGGTGCTCACGGGCTGCATCGTCAAGCTGCCGTGGTCGTCGGCGTGCGTGGAGCAGGACGCCGCCGTCGCCCGCCGCATCGACGAGCTGCGCCCCAGCCTGACCAAGGTGCTGCGCGAGGTGCGGACGCGGGCGCCGAACGCCCGCATCATCGTCCTCGGTTACCCCAGGCCCTTCCCCGAGGACCCCGTGGCGACCGTCGACAACATGAGCGCCGAGGACCAGACCTGGCTGAACGGGATGACGCGCCGGCTCAACGACACGGTGGCCTCGGTGGTGTCCGACTTCGACCGCACGATCGCGGCGTTCGGCGTGCCGGGGAGCGTGGAGTACGTGGACGCGTACGAGGCGTTCACGGGGCACGAGGTGGGCCGGCCGCAGCCGTACCTGAACGGGCTGAGCGTGAACATGGACGAGCTCAAGGTCAACGCCCGCAGCTACCACCCGACGGGCGACGGCTACCGCCGCTTCGCCGAGCTCATCACCAAGCAGATCGCCGCCGGGCCGGGCCGCCCCATGAACAACGTCCGCCTCGACGCCCCCTGACGCCCGCTCACTCGGCCGAGCGCTCCTCGGCCAGGTGGAGGCCCGCCTCGATGACGGCGTTCATGATGGGCGCGAGCCGGGCCTCCCCCAGCGACGGGGCACGCAGCGCCATCCGCGACACGAGCGCGCGCTCCCGGGCCATGTCGCGCCCCGCGAACCCGCCGACCGGCTTGATCCGCTGCACGATGCCCGCCAGCGCCGCGCGCCGTTCGAGCAGCGTGGCCAGCGCCGCGTCCACCCGGTCGATCGCCTCGCGGCACTCCGGCAGCGTGGCGGGCGCCTCGGGCCGCACCAGAGCGCCCACGACCGTCACGGCCTCCTCCGCCGCGCGCAACACCGTCGCCGGGGAGAGCTCCTGACGGGCCTCGGCGAGGCTCCCGGGGCCCACGAACTCCAGCACCCCGCTCCTGGAGGGCTCAGCCGTCCGGGCTCCCACGTAGGTCCCGAGCTTGGCCGGCCCACCAACCGGCGGGGTGCCTCGTTCGGCCGAGTCCACGACGAGCCCGTCGGCGCCCGCCGCCACCGCCGCCGCGGACAGCGCCGCGTCCCGCGAGACGTCGGCGAGCACGGGACGCCCCGAGACCGCGCGAGCCGCCCGCATCAGCCCCAGGTCCAGCCGGCCGCCCTCGCACAGGAGCACCCGCCCGTCCCCCTCCCGCGCGCAGTAGTCGGCCAGCTCCAGCCACTCCTCCAGCGAGGCGGCGGGCCGCCGCTCCACGACCACCGGCAGCCCGAGGCCGGCCGCCGAGCGCACCAGCGGAATGTCGCGCGTCCACGACGAACCCACCACGACCGCGTCCGCCCGCTCGGCGATGGCCGGCAGATCGGCCGCCGAGTACGGCTCCACCAGCGTGGCGTGCTCGCCCAGCACCTCGTACGCGTCGGCCTCCCCGCGGTGCGCCCGCAGGTCGACCCGGCCGCCGATCACCACGGCGGGCCCTTCGCCCACGAGCGTTCCGCCCACCGCCACGGCGCGCCGTTCCAAGGTCGATGACATCCTCGACTCCCCCAATTCGGGCCGGCCCCTGCGCAGCCGGCGGGAAAACCAAAAAGGCAGAGACGGGTCGTCTCTGCCTCGTGCCGGCTCCAGGTGGTCGCTAGCTGACGACCGGCTCTCCCGGAGCCGGCTCGATAAAGGCGTAGCGACAAGTCATGTCTGAAACACTACACCCATGGCTTCACCTGCTGGACGGTGCCGCTCACATGACGGACTGTCCTTCAGGCGAGTCGCCGTTGATCCCTCTCTATGGGAGTATTTCTTGGCCTAGAGGAGGGTTTGAGGCCGTTGATGTCGGATCGCAAGCAGGAGGGACGCCGCATCGCCGGCCGCTACCAACTGCAGGAACCCATCGGCAGGGGCGGGATGGGTATCGTCTGGCGCGCGTACGACGAGCTCCTGGACCGCACGGTCGCGGTCAAGGAGGTCAGGTACGCGGCCGCCCTGGGCGAGGAAGTGCAGCTGCTGAACCGGCGCACCATGCGCGAGGCGAGGGCGGCGGCGAGGTTCGAGCATCCCAACGTGATCGTCGTTCACGACGTGATCGAGGAGGATGACCGGCCCTGGATCGTCATGCAGCTCGTCCAGTCGCGCTCGCTGGGCGCCGTGATCAAGCAGGACGGGCCGCTGGCACCCAAGCGGGTGGCCGAGATCGGCCTGGCCGTGCTGGACGCGCTGCACCGTGCCCACGAGGCCGGCGTGCTGCACCGCGACGTCAAACCCGAGAACGTGCTGCTGGCCGACGACGGTCGGGTCGTGCTCACCGACTTCGGCATCGCCACGCTGGAGACCGAGACGCAGCTGACCGTGACCGGGCTGGCCGGGACGCCGGCGTTCATCGCGCCCGAGCGGCTCAAGGGGCTGCCCGCGCGGCGCGAGTCCGACCTGTGGTCGTTAGGGGCTACGCTGTACACGGCCGTGGAGGGCCGCTCCCCGCACGAGCGGGGGATGGCCCTGGCGACCATGCACGCCGTGCTGACCGACGAGCCCGATCCGGCCGCGCACGCGGGCCCGCTCACCGACGTGATCCTGGGCCTGCTGAACAAGGAGCCGGTCCAGCGGCTCACGTACGAGGAAGCGCAGCGGATGCTGCGGCAGGTCATCGCCCAGGCGAGCCCGCCGCCGACCGCGCAGTTCCCCGCGGCGCAGACGATCCGCGTGCCGCGGCCCACCACGCCACCACCGCCGCGCAAAGCCCCCGCCCCGGCCGAGCCGCCGTCGCAGAACGAGGCCTCCGCGCAGGGCAAGGCCGCCGTCCAGAACAGGTTCCGCGCCCTGGGCAAGCTGCGCCAGGCGCCGCCCGTCGAGGACGACACCCCGACCGACCCCAACCTGATCGCCTCCGCCGCTCCGGTCCCGTCGCCCGCCGTCCCCGAGACCGGGTCGCGGATCACGCCGTCGCCGACCGCGGCACCGGCCCCCGCCCCCGCCACCGCCGAGTCCACGATGGACGCGACCAGGACGGACCCGCGCCGGGCCGGGCCGGTCATCGCGGCGGCCGTGGCCGTCGTGCTCGTGGCCGTGATCGGCGGCTACCTCGGGCTGAGCTCGGCCCCCGACGAGCGCGACACGAAGAAGGGCTCGTCCCAGGCCACGGTCCCCACGGGCACCGCCTCGCAGGCGTCGCCCAGCGCGTCCACGTCGGGCTCCGCCGAGCCCAGTGCGTCCCAGCCGCCGTCACCGACGGCCACGACTCCGGCTCCCACTCCCGAGAAGGAGAAGGAGAAGGAGAACGCGCTGCCGGCCGGCTGGAAGATGTACAAGGACAAGAAGCTCGGCTTCTCCGTCGGCCTGCCCAAGGGCTGGGACGTGCTGACCCGCGGCGGCAACCAGGTCAAGTTCCGAGGCCCCGGCGCGGCCTCCAACGCGTACCTCATGATCGAGGACGGCGGGAAGAGCAGCAGGGACCCGTACAAGGACTGGAAGAAGCAGGAGCCGAGTCTCAAGAACAACTTCGGCGGCTACAAGAAGCTCGACATCAAGCGGGTCGAGGGCTTCCAGAAGGCCGCCGCGGACTGGGACTTCACCTGGAACACCAACACCGGCAAGACGCGCGTGCGCAACCGGGGCTTCATCACCGACAACGGGCGGGGATACGCGATCTACTGGCACACGCTGAAGAGCCACTGGAAGGCCGACTACGACTTCTTTGAAGGGTTCTGCGCCACCTTCAAACCGGCCAAGTAGGCTTCACCGCGTGGAAAGGCAGGTCGGCAACCGGTATCGCCTCATCGAGCCGCTCGGCGAGGGTGGCATGGGCGTGGTCTGGCGTGCCTACGACGAGCTGCTCGACCGTACGGTGGCGATCAAGGAGGTCCGCTACACGGGCGTCGGCGACGCCAAGCGGGCCGAGCTCAACAGCCGGACCATCCGGGAGGCCAGGGCGGCGGGCCGCCTCGACCACCCGTCGGTGATCGTCATCCACGACGTCGTCGAGGAGGACGGCCGCCCGTGGATCGTGATGCAGCTCGTGCGCTCGCGTTCGCTGGCCGAGGTGGTGCGCGAGCGCGGGCCGCTCACGGTGGGGCAGGTCGCGGTGATCGGCGGGCGGGTGCTCGACGCGCTGCGCGCCGCGCACGCCACCGGGGTGCTCCACCGTGACGTGAAGCCCGAGAACGTGCTGCTGGCCGACGACGGCCGGGTGGTGCTGACCGACTTCGGCATCGCCTCGCTGGAGGCCGAGGCGGGGCTGACGGCGACCGGCGGGCTGGTGGGCACGCCCGCGTACATGCCGCCCGAGCGCCTCAACGGCGAGCCCGCGCGCCCCGAGTCGGACCTGTGGTCGCTGGGGGCGACGCTGTACGCGGCCGTCGAGGGCGAGCCGCCGTTCAAGCGCGACTCGTGGGCCGCGACGGTCGCGGCGGTGCTGCGCGACGCGCCCGAGCCGCCCGCGCGGGCCGGCGCGCTGCAGCCGGTCATCATGGGGCTGCTGCGCAGGAGCCCGGACGAGCGCCTGCCCGCCGCGGAGGCCGCGAGGCTGCTGTACGAGGCCGCCACGGGCCCCGCACCCCACCCGACGTCCCCCGGGGCATGGCGACCGACGGCCGGTGCCGCGAACACGGCCGAGGGCCCCACGCTCTCGACGCGGCCCAGGCGCGGCAGGGCGCTGTGGATCGGCCTGCCCGCCGCCGTGGCGGTGCTGGGCGCGGGCGGCTTCCTGGTCTCCAACCACTGGACGAGCACCGCCGCGACCCCGAGCCCCACACCGACGGGTCCCGCCCCCACCGCCGAGCCGACCACGTCGAGCACTCCCACGGCCATGCCCACGGCCACGCCCGAGCCCACGCGTACGCCCACCACGACGACGCAGCCGGTGCCCGCGGGGTGGCGCGCGTTCAGGAGCGCGCAGGGCCGCTTCGGGGTCGCCGTCCCGGAGGGGTGGCGGGCCGTGAAGCACTCCACCAGGGACAGCATCACCTTCAAGGGCCCCGACAGCCCCGGCGCGATGATCGTGGAGTGGACCGTCCCCGACCTCGCCTGGACGGACCCGGCGAAGCAGTGGGCCAGCCTGGAGAAGGAGATCCGGGCGAAGGGCGAGTTCGAGGGATACAGCCGGATCGGCATCGTCTCGACCACCTACCTCGGCCGCAAGGCCGCCGACTGGGAGTTCACCAGGATCCGCGGCGGGCAGCGGATCCACGTGATCAACCGAGGCTTCCGCACCGCCGACGGCCGCCCGTACGCCCTCTACTGGGAGACCACCGACGCCCGCTGGGCCTCGGACCGGCGCTACTTCGAGACGTTCGCGAAGACCTTCAGACCTCAATGAAAGAGCAGGCGCACTTCTGGCGGCATCCGGCGGTGCCGGGCACCGACCTGCTCAAGGCCCGTTACGTCACCCACCGCTTCACCCGGCACGTGCACGACGGCTACGCCATCGGCGTGATCGTCAGGGGTGTGGAGGAGTTCGACTACCGCGGCACCCTGCACCGGGCGGGCGCGGGCGAGGTGGTGCTGGTCAACCCCGAGTCGGTGCACACCGGCCAGGCGGGCACGCCGGACGGCTGGTCGTACCGCATGCTCTACCCGTCGATCGACACGCTGGCGGGGATCGCCGCCGAGCTGGGCGTGCCGTACGCGACGCCGCACTTCCCCAGGCAGGTCGTGCGTGACGAGGACATGGCGCTGCTGCTCGGCCGAGCTCACCAGGCGGCCGAGCGCGGCGACGCGCTGGCCGCCTCCACGCTGAGCCGCACGCTGTTCGCGCGGCTGGTGACCCGCCACGCCACGCCCAGGCCGGCGGCGATCCTGCCCGCCGAGGGCCGGCGGGCCGTGCGGGACGCGCTCGACCTGCTGCACGGCAGCCTCGTCGACCCGCCGACACTGGACGACCTGGCCGACGCGGTGGGCGCGCGGCCGTTCGCGCTGCTGCGGGCGTTCAAGGCCGAGACCGGCCTGCCGCCGCACGCCTACCTCACCTCGCTGCGGGTGCGCCAGGCGCGCCGCCTCCTGCAGTCCGGGGTACGCCCGGCGCAGGTGGCCGCCGAGGTGGGCTTCACGGACCAGGCCCACCTCAACCGGCATTTCAAGCGCATCGTGGGCGTGCCGCCCGCGGCGTACCAGCGTGCTGCAGGAACGTACAAGACCGGCGGTTCCCCCACCTCCTAGCCTCTTGCGGCATGGAACAGACAACTCACCGTTCCGCCGCCGTGCGGGACGGCCTCGGCGTGGGCGTGGCCGTGGGGCTGTCGGGGATCGCCTTCGGCGCCGCCGCGATCACCGCGGGCCTGAGCGTGCCGCAAGCGTGCGTGCTGAGCCTGCTGGCCTTCACCGGCGCCTCGCAGTTCGCGCTGACCGGCGCGGTGGGCGCGGGCGGCGACCTGGTGACCGCCACGCTGGGCGCGCTGCTGCTGGGCGGCCGCAACACGCTCTACGGCCTGCGCCTGGCCGACCTGCTCCGGGTACGCGGGCCCCGAAGGCTGCTGGCCGCGCAGGGAGTGATCGACGAGACGACGGCCGTCACGCTGGCCCAGCCGACCCCGGAGGCGGCCCGTACGGGCTTCGTCACCACGTTCGCCAGCCTCTACCTCACCTGGAACCTGACCACCCTGGCGGGCGCCTACGGCGCGTCGTTCCTGGGCGACCCCGGCGTGCTGGGGCTGGACGTGGTGGGCCCGGCCGCGTTCCTGGCCATCCTGTGGCCGCGCCTGACGGCCAGCGCCGAGCTGCGCCGGCTGGCCGGCGCGGCGGCGGCGATCGCCCTGTGCGCCACCCCGTTCCTGCCGCCCGGCGTGCCCGTGCTGCTGTCGGCGGCCGCCGTGCTGGTGGTGATGGCGCGATGACACTGTGGTGGGCCATCGCCGCGGTCTGCGCGGGCTGCTACGTGCTCAAGCTGGCCGGACTGGCGGCGCCGCGCCGGGTGCTGGAGCATCCGGCGATCCGCAGGTTCGCCGAACTGGTGCCGGTGGCGCTGCTGGCGGCCCTGATCGCGGTGCAGGTGTTCACGGAGGAGGGCGGGCTGAGCTTCGACCCGGCGCGCACGGCCGGGCTGGGCGCCGCGGTCGCCGGGCTGCTGCTGCGGGCGCCGTTCCTGGTCATCCTGGCCGCGGCGGCCCTCGTCACCGCGCTTGTCCGGTTCTTTCTTGGGTAGTCGCCGTGCATGTCCGATGCAACAGAGATGGTCGGTGGGCGTTACCGGCTGCTCAGGACGATCGGCCGGGGCGGGATGGGCACGGTGTGGCAGGCTCATGACGAGGTGCTGGGCCGGGACGTGGCGGTCAAGGAGATCCTGCCGCCACCCGACCTGACGGGTCCCGAGCGCGAGGTCTTCGCCGTACGCACGTTCAGGGAGGCCAGGGCCGCCGGCCGGGTGGCGCATCCAGGTGTGGCCACCGTCTACGACGTCCTGGAGGAGAACGGTCACCCGTGGATCGTCATGCAGCTCGTCAACTCCCGCACCTTGGGCGAACTGATCCGCGAGGACGGCCCCATGTCCCCGCCGGCGGCCGCGGACATCGGGCTGCAGCTCCTCGAGGCGCTGCGCGCGGCGCACGCGGCGGGCGTGCTGCACCGGGACGTCAAACCGGACAACGTGCTGCTGGCCGAGGACGGCCGGGCGGTGCTCACCGACTTCGGCATCGCCACGACGGAGGACGAGGCTCCCGTGACGAGCACGGGCGTGCTGCTCGGCACCCCCGCGTTCATGGCGCCGGAACGCGCGGCGGGCAGCCAGGCCAAGGCCTCCTCCGACCTGTGGTCGCTGGGCGTGACGCTCTACATCGCGGTCGAGGGGCACTCGCCCTTCCAGCGGGACAACCCCCTGGCCACGCTGGGCGCGGTCCTGCACGCCGAACCGGAGCCGCTGGCCCGCGCGGGTGTGCTCGGCCCCGTACTGCTCGGGCTGCTGCGCAAGAACCCGGCCGAGCGCATGTCGCTGGAGGAGGCCGAGCAGCGGCTGGCCGCGATCCTGACCGGCGGCGCCCCCGAGCGGACGGGCCCCCTCACCGAGCCGGGCCCGGCCGGGCCCGGCGCGATCAAGCCAGGTGCGACCGGGCCGGGTGCGACCGGGCCTGGCGGGGCTTCCCCGCGGCGGCGGCGCAGGCTTCCGGTGGCCGTGATCGCGGGCGGCGCGCTGGTCGTCGCGGCGGTCACGGGCGGCGCGGCCTGGTGGTCCGGCCGGACGCGGGACCTGCCCCGGAGCCCGGGCCCCACCCCCGCCGTCGTGACCGCCGGGCCCTCCACCGGCGATCCGACCACCGGCGCTCCGCAGCTCGCCCCGACGCCCTCCACACCCGATAGCTCCCCGCCGGACAGCTCCCCACCGGCCGTCGAGGACCGGCACAGGACGCCTACCGGCGAGCGCAAGGACCCCACCCGGGAGCCCACGCCGACCGGTGAGCGGAAGAACCCCGACCGGACGCCGACGCCGAGCGCGAGCGGCAAGAAGGACCGCGACAACACCACCCCTTCCCGGACCCCGGACTCGGTCGAGCCGTCGGAGCCGGAGGGCTGATCGTGCAACCCCGGTGAGGCCCGGCCCTGTCTCCGGGGCATGAGCGAGATCGACCTGTCGGTGGTGATCCCCGCCTACAACGAGGAGGCCAGGCTCGGCGCCACCCTGGCCGCCGTCCGCGCCCACCTGAGCGCGACGCCGCTGAGCTGGGAGTTGATCGTCGTGGACGACGGCTCGGCGGACCGCACGCTGGCCGTGGCCTCCGCCGCGGCCGGCGCCGAGCCGCGGATCCGCGTCATCCGCTGGCCCGCCAACCGGGGCAAGGGCCACGCGGTACGCCGCGGCGTGCTGGTCTCACGCGGTCACCAGGTGCTGTTCACGGACGCGGACCTGGCCACCCCGATCGAGGAGTTCGGCCGGCTGCGGGCGGCGCTGGGCCGGGACGCCGGCGCGGCCATCGGCTCCCGGGCCCGCCCCGGGTCCCGCATCCTGGTGCGCCAGCACCCCGCCAGGCACCTGCTGGGCACCTTGGGCAACCGGCTCATCCGGACGCTGGCCGTGCCGGGGATCGCGGACACGCAGTGCGGGTTCAAGCTGTTCGACGGGGACAAGGCACGGGTGGTGTTCGGCCGGGCGCGGCTGGACGGGTGGGCCTTCGACGTGGAGGTCCTGCGGGCGTTCGTCCGGCGGGGATGGCCGGTCAGGGAGGTCCCGGTGCGCTGGTCCCATCGCCCCGGCTCCAAATTACGCGCCCACCACTACCTGCTGACGCTCGGCGACGTGTGCCTGCTGCGGTGCGAGGGCCGATGACGCGCCGCCGGACCGGCCTGGCCGTCGCGTGCGTCTATCTCGCCCTGGCCGTCTTCGTGTACGCCCACCTGTGGGCCGACCCGTCCCACCGCTACCTGATCGACGGAGGCCAGGACCAGCACCAGTGGGAGTGGTTCTTCGCGGTCACCGCCCGCAACCTGGCCTCCTGGGACTTCCCGCTGTTCACGACCCTGCAGAACCACCCGCTCGGCGTGAACCTCATGGCCAACACCGTCATGCTCGGCGTCTCCGCGCCGCTCGCGCCCGTCACGCTGGCCTTCGGCCCCTCGGTGACGTGGGCGATCGTGCTCACCGGCGGCCTGGCGGGCAGCGCCGGCGCCTGGTATCGGCTCCTGTCCGGGCACCTGGTGGGCTCCCCGGCCGCGGCGGCGATCGGGGGCGCGTTCTGCGCGTTCGCGCCGCCGATCATCTCCCACGCCAACGCCCACCCGAACTTCGTCGTGCTGTTCGCCATCCCGCTGATCATCGGCCGGGTGCTGCTGCTGGTCCGGGACCGCCGCGTCCGGCGTGACGGGGCCGTGCTGGGGCTGCTGGTGGCGTACCAGGTCTTCCTGGGCGAGGAGGCGCTGCTGCTGGCCGCGACCGGGCTCGCCGTGCTCGCCGCCGGGTACGTCGCGGTCCGGCCCGGCGTCGCCCTGGCGGCGCTGCGGCCCCTCCTGGCGGGCACGGCGGTGGCGGCGGCGGTGAGCCTGGCGCTGAGCGGGCCCGCGCTGTGGTTCCAGTTCGACGGGCCGCAGAGCTACTCCTCGCTGATCCACGGGCCCGCGGGCAACGACGTCCAGGCGCTCGTCTCGTACGCCGGAAGGTCGCTGGCCGGGGACGCGAACGTGGCGGCGGCGCTGTCGCTCAACCCCACCGAGCAGAACGCGTTCTTCGGCTGGCCGCTGGCCGTCCTGGTCGCCGGGGTGGCCGTGTGGCTGCGGCGGTTCCCGATGGTGGCGCCGCTGACGCTGGTGGCCGTGGTGTCGGCGGTGCTGTCCCTCGGGCCTGAGATCACCTTTTACGGCGAGAAGACTGGATATTTTGGGCCGTGGTGGTGGATGTCCAAGTTACCGCTGTTCGAGTCGGTGCTGGAGTCCCGTTTCACGCTGGTGTGCGTCCCCGCCGTCGGGGCCCTCCTGGCGATCGCGGCCGACCGGGTGCTGGAGGTGTCGTGGCGGGGCGCGCCGGCGCGGGTGCTGCTGGGGCTGGCGCTGGCCGAGGCGCTGCTGCCGCTCGCGCCCAAACCCCTGGTGGCCGCCGACCGACCGGACACGCCCGCGTTCTTCACGACCGGCATGTGGCGCTCGTACGTGCGCCCCGGGCGTTCTCTCGTGCCCGCGCCGCCGCCCGACGCCGCCGACGCCAGGGCGCTGCGCTGGCAGGTCGACGCGGGACTCGGCTTCCCTCTCCCCGAGGGGTACTTCGTCGGCCCGGCCGGCCCCGGCCGGGAGGGCGCGTACGGCGCACCGCCCCGCCCCACCGCCTCGCTGCTGCGCGACGTACGCGACAAGGGCGAGGTCCCGGCCGTCGGGCCGGCGGAACGGGCCCGGGCGCGGGCCGACCTGGCGTACTGGCGGGCCGACGCGGTCGTGCTCGGCCCGTACGAGCACCAGGACGCGCTCCTGCGCACCCTCACCGCGCTCCTGGGGCCGCCCCTGTTCGCGGGCGGCGTGTGGGTGTGGGATGTGTGATGCAACCTTTGCCGCGTCCGGCGCTGTCACAGGGGAGTGAAGGATGACCGAGGAGGTGTCGGGTGCACGCGGCGGAGGAGCGGGACTACGTGGACTACGTGACCGCGCGGCTCCCGGCGCTGCGGCGGCTGGCGCACTACCTGTGCAAGGACGCCCACCGCGCCGACGACGTCGTGCAGATGGCCATCACCAGGCTCTACGTCCACTGGCGGCGCGCCCGCGCGGCCCGCGACCTGGACAGGTACGTGGACGCGATGCTCGTCCGGTGCTTCCTGAACGACCAGCGCCTCGGCTGGTGGACCCGCGTCAGGCTGGCGGGCTCCTCCCACGAGGTTCCTGAGGAGCGCGCCGGGCCGCCGCCCGACCTCGAGACCCGGTCGGTGGTGCGCGCGGCGCTGGCCAAGGTGCCGCCGCGACAGCGGGCGGTGCTCGTGCTGCGGTTCCTGTTCGATCTGCCGGTGACGGAGGTGGCGGAGATCCTGGGGTGTTCGGCGGGCAATGTGAAGAGCCAGTCGGCCCGCGGCCTGGCCACGTTGCGCGAGGTGCTCGGTGACGATCCGACGCTGGTGGTGGAGGGAGCGATGCGGCATGGACGCCCGTGACCGCGGCCCTGGTCCCGCCGTGGAAGGCGGGCGGCTGCTCGATCCGCTGCGCGGCATGGAGCCCGATCCGACGGGGCGGGTGAGCGTGGCGGCCGCCGTACGGGCCGGGCGGCGGCGGACGCGCGCCCGCGCGGCGCTCGGGGCGGTGGCGGCCGTCAGCGCCGTGGTCGCGGTGATCGCCCTGACGACCGTGCTCGGCCACCAGGCGGCCCGGCCCCGGCCGCAGCCCGCGGTCGCCCCGCAAGCCGGGTTCGACGTGCTGACCAGGGCCTTCACGGTGGGCTCCGCGGGCGGCTTCACCCCCGACACGTACGTGACGGGCCGCCTCGTCCAGCGGGTCACCCTGCGCCCCGCCGACCCGTCACGGCCGGGGGACGCGGTGATCGAGCTGTACGCCCAGGGCATCCAGCCCAGGACCACCGACGGATCCACCGCTCCCCCGGTCAACGGCCGGGACGCAATCTGGCCGCGGGAGCCCGTCCTGAGGCCCGGCACGGCCGAGGTGGCCTGGCAGTGGGGGCCTCAGGCGTGGGGCGTGGTGTCGGTCAAGAGCGGCGACCGCGAGCTCGCCCACCGGGTGGCCCAGAGCGTCCTACCCTCCGCGGGCGAACGGATCGACGTGCCATTCACCGTCCCGGGACAGCTGGGCGCGCCGGTGGGCGCGGTCATCTCGTACGGCTCCCCGGCCAGGGTGGGGCTTCGCTACGGCGACGCGGGCTCGTGGCTGGAGGTCGGGGTCGTGGAACGGACCCCGGCCCTGAAGCCCGCCACCACCGTGCGAGGCCTGCCCGCCGTGCGGGAGGACCGCCGCGTCACGGTGCTCAGGGACGGCTACGCGGCCTACGCCGAGGCCGGGCACGGCGGCTCGGGGGACCGGCTGGCCGAGCTGGCGACGGCGGTCACGCTGGACCCGGACGCCGGATGGCCCGGCGAGCCCACGCCCGCCTGCACCGGCCCGTGCGCGACCCGCTCACCCGGGTAGGCGGGACCCGGTCAGGATTCGGCGCGGACGATGTCCAGCGCCTTCTGCAGGTCCTGCGGATAGTCCGTGCTGAACGACATCCAGTCGCCCGTGGTGGGGTGCTCGAACCCGAGCGCCACCGCGTGCAGCCACTGGCGCGTGACCCCCAGCCGGGCCGCCAGCGTCGGATCCGCCCCGTAGAGCAGGTCCCCGACGCAGGGGTGCCGCAGCGCCGCCATGTGCACCCTGATCTGGTGCGTGCGCCCGGTCTCCAGCTTGATGTCCAGCAGCGAGGCCGCGCGGAACGCCTCGACGGTGTCGTAGTGGGTGACCGACGGCTTCCCCCCGGCCACCACCGCGAAGCGCCCGTCCCCGGACGGATGGCGGTCGATGGGCGCGTCCACCGTGCCCCTGAACGGGTCGGGATGCCCCTGCACCAGCGCGTGGTAGCGCTTGTCGACCGTGCGTTCCTTGAAGGCCCGCTTGAGCCGCGAGTACGCGACCTCGCTCTTGGCCACCACCATCGCCCCCGTGGTGTTGGCGTCGAGGCGGTGCACGATGCCCTGGCGCTCGGCGGCCCCGCTGGTGGCGATCGTGTGACCGGCCCCGAGCAGCCCGCCGATCACGGTCGGCCCCGTCCAGCCGACGGTCGGGTGGGCGGCCACGCCGATCGGTTTGTTGATCACGATGACATCGTCGTCCTCGTACACGACCGTCATGCCCGGCACCGGCTCGGCGACCGGCATCGGCGTGGTGACCGGCGGCGGCATCGTCACGTCGAGCCACGCGCCCGCGTGCACGCGGTCGGACTTGGCCGGCTGCCGGCCGTCCACCAGCACCTCGCCCGCGCCGATCAGCTCGGCCGCGCGGGTGCGGGAGAAGCCGAACAGCCGCGAGAGCGCGGCGTCGAGCCGCTCGCCCTCCAGCCCGTCGGGTACGGGCAGGCTCCGCTGCTCACTCACCCTTCTCGGCCCCCTTGGTCTCCGGGGTCTCCCGGGACCCGTCGATCTGCACGTTGCGCCAGGCCAGCAGCACCGCCAGGATGCCGCCGCAGACGATGGCCGAGTCGGCGATGTTGAACACGGGGAAGTAGTCGATCACGGGGAAATGCCCGGGGAGCACCTCGATGAAGTCGACGACGTGCCCCTGCAGCTGCGTGGAGCGCCCGATCCCCGAGGGATAGCGCAGCAGCCGGTCGGTGAGGTTGCCGAGCGCGCCGCCGAGCAGCAGCCCCAGCGTGACCGCCCAGGCCCGGCTGCCGAGCTTGCGGGCGGTGCGCACGATGGCGACGACCACGCCCGCGGCGATGAGGGTGAAGACGAAGGTCATTCCGGTGCCGAGGCTGAACGCGGCACCGGAATTGAAGATCACCCGGAACTGCAGCACGTCCTGGAGGACGACGAGCGGCGCCTGACCCTCGAGCGTGCGAAGCACCACCGTCTTGGTGATGAGGTCGGCCGCGTAGACCACGGCCGCCAGCACGACGAGGACGGCGACCAGACGCCCGCGGGGGCGGCCTACCGGCGCTCCTCCTTCTGCTTGCAGGCCACGCACAGCGTCGCCCTCGGGAACGCCTGAAGGCGTTCCTTGCCGATCGGCTTGTGGCACGATTCGCACACTCCATAGGTCCCGGCGTCGATCCTGGCGATCGCACGTTCGTTCTGCGCGACCAGATCGCGCGCATTCAGGGTAAGGGCGATCTCGCGTTCGCGCTCGTACGTCTTCGCGCCGGCGTCCGCCTGGTCGTCGCCCGCCCCCTGAGTGACGTCTCCAGAGGCTATCTCCGTCTCGTGGCGGTGAATGTCCGCGTTGAGCTGGTCGATCTCGCTCTGGAGCCTGCCGCGTACCTCGGCCAGCTCCTCTTCCGACCACATCGAAGGTGTAGCGGTCTGCGTGACTGCCGCCATGGCTGCCTCCATTGCTGATCAAGGCCGTAAATGGTGCGGGCAGCTTAGGGATCCACATAACGGAACGGCAAACGACCCGCCGGACGGTTTACCTCCCCCGTACTATCCCGCCTCGCGCATTAAACTCCTCCACAGGGGCGTCCATTCCCGCAACTTTGTCGGTTGCGTACCGACGGCCCCTCGGGCGGCTCACCCTGAGAAACCAGGAAGCCTTCGGCCCCACTCTGCGTTATGGTTTGAGACTGCAAGGCGTTGATGGGGCCCGACTGTGAGGGATATCACCCCGGAGCCGCCGGAAGAACGGCTCGCGAGAGCTCATTAGACCCGGCCGCAGATCAAACGAAGAGGGCCTCGCCCGCGTGCGAGGTCAAGAAGGGTGGTACCGCGGGGCCGCATGGCTTCGTCCCTTCACGCTCGCCCTACCGGCCGATCAAGCGTGGAGGTCACACCCGAAATGTCTTCGCCATCTTTCCGCTCTCTTCCCGCGCAGGTCGACCTGCCCGCGCTCGAGCGCGAGGTCCTCGACCGCTGGCGGGACGGGAAGATCTTCGAGCGCTCCGTGGAGCAGAACTCCGGAAACCCGTCCTGGGTCTTCTACGAGGGCCCGCCCACCGCGAACGGCCTGCCCGGCGTGCACCACGTCGAGGCGCGGGTGTTCAAGGACCTGTTCCCGCGCTACAAGTCCATGCGCGGATTCAGCGTCCCGCGTAAGGCCGGATGGGACTGCCACGGCCTGCCCGTCGAGGTCGGCGTGGAGCGCGAGCTGGGCCTGACCGGCAAGAAGGACATCGAGGAATACGGCATCGCCGAGTTCAACGCCAAGTGCCGCGAGTCGGTGCTGCGCCACGTCGACGCCTTCGAGCAGCTGACCGAGCGCATGGGCTACTGGATCGACCTGTCCCAGGCGTACCGGACCATGGACCCGTCCTACATCGAGTCGGTCTGGTGGTCGCTGAAGGTCATCTGGGACAAGGGGCTGCTGTTCCGCGACTTCCGCATCACGCCGTACTGCCCGCGCTGCGGCACGGGGCTGTCCGACCACGAGCTGGGCCAGCCCGGCGGCTACGAGACCGTCTCCAGCCCGTCGGTCTACGTCCGCATGCCGGTGACCGCCGGGCCGCTGGCCGAGCTGGGCGCCGCGCTCCTGGTGTGGACGACCACGCCGTGGACCCTCGTGTCCAACACGGCCGTCGCCGTGCACCCCGACGTGACGTACGTCGCGGCCCGCACCGCGGACGGCGAGGTCCTGGTGGTCGCCGAGCCGCTGCTGTCGGTCCTCGGCGAGGGCGCGACCGAGGTGGCCCGCTATACCGGTCGCGAGCTGGAGCACACCGCGTACTCCCGCCCGTTCGACCTGGTCGACATCCCCGGCGCCCACTACGTCGTGCTCGGCGAGTACGTCACGGTCGAGGACGGCACCGGCCTGGTCCACCAGGCCCCGGCCTTCGGCGCCGACGACATGGCCGTGATCAGGCAGTACGACATGCCCGTCGTCAACCCGATCGGCCCCGACGGCCGCTTCCTCGACGACGTGCCCATGGTCGGCGGCCGGTTCTTCAAGGACGCCGACGAGGAGCTGACCGAGGACCTGCGCGCCCGCGGGCTGCTCTACCGCGGCGGCCACTTCGAGCACAGCTACCCGCACTGCTGGCGCTGCCACACCCCGCTGCTCTACTACGCGCTCCCGTCCTGGTACATCCGCACCACCGCGGTCAAGGACAAGATGCTGTCCGAGAACGCCGGCACCAACTGGTACCCCGAGACGATCAAGTGGGGCCGGTTCGGCGAGTGGCTGCGCAACAACGTCGACTGGTCGCTGTCGCGCTCGCGCTACTGGGGCACGCCGCTGCCGCTGTGGGTGTGCTCGGCGGACGAGTCCCACGTGACGTGCGTCGGCTCGCTGGAGGAGCTGGGCGGGCTGGCGGGGCAGGACATCTCGGCGCTCGACCCGCACCGCCCGTTCGTGGACGACGTGACCTTCGACTGCCCGTCGTGCGGCGCTCTCGCGCGCCGCGTGCCGGACGTCATCGACGCCTGGTACGACTCCGGCTCCATGCCGTTCGCCCAGTGGGGCGAGCGCGGCAAGCCGGAGGGCGTCTACCCGGCGCAGTTCATCTGCGAGGCCACCGACCAGACGCGCGGCTGGTTCTACTCGCTGATGGCCGTCGGCACGCTGGTCTTCGGCCAGTCCTCCTACGAGAACGTGCTCTGCCTCGGCCTCATCCTGGCCGAGGACGGCCGCAAGATGAGCAAGCACCTGGGCAACATCCTCGAGCCGATCCCGCTGATGGACCAGCACGGGGCCGACGCGCTGCGGTGGTTCATGGCCTGCTCGGGCTCGCCGTGGGCGTCGCGCCGGGTGGGCCACAACACCCTCGAGGAGATCGTCCGCAAGGTCCTGCTGACCCTCTGGAACACCTCGTCGTTCTTCACCCTCTACGCCAACGCCGAGTCCTGGTCGCCGGCCATGCTCGCGCAGGCCACGCCCGCGGCCGAGCGCCCGCTGCTCGACCGCTGGGTGCTGGCCGAGCTGCACAGGACGGTGGCCGACGTCACGGCGTCGCTGGACGAGTACGACACCCAGCGCGCCGGGCGCCGCCTGGCGGACTTCCTCGACGACCTGTCCAACTGGTACGTGCGCCGCTCGCGCCGCCGGTTCTGGCAGGGGTCGCCGGAGGCGTTCGCGACGCTCTACGAGTGCCTGGAGACGGTGACGCGGCTGATGGCCCCCGTCACGCCGTTCATCACCGACTACCTCTGGGACGTCCTGCGCTCCTCCGACGCGCCCTCCTCGGTGCACCTGGCCGACTGGCCGGAGGTGCGCGAGGACCTGCTGGACCCGGTGCTGTCCGACCAGATGGCCCTCGTACGCCGCCTGGTGGAGCTGGGCCGCTCGGCCCGCGCCTCGTCGGGCGTCAAGACCCGCCAGCCGCTCCGCCGCGCCCTGGTGGGGGCACACGGCTGGCCGTCGCTGCCCGGGGAGCTCCGGGGTCTGGTGGCGGACGAGCTGAACGTCCACACCCTCGAAGACATGTCCGGATTTAGCGCCGATCTCGTGACTTACTCGGTCAAGCCCAACTTCCGGGCCCTGGGCAAGCGCTTCGGCTCCCAGACCAAGCTCGTCGCGGCCGCCGTGGCCGCCGCCGACGCCACCCGCGTGGCCCGGGCCCTCCGCTCGGGATCCACGGTCATGGTGGAGGCGGACGAGCTGGGCGAGATCATGCTCGGCCCGGACGACGTGATCGTCAACGAGCAGCCCCGCTCGGGCTGGGCGGTGGAGACGGGCGCCATCGGCACCGGCACGGGCGAGACGGTGGCCCTGGACCTGGAGCTCACCGACGAGCTGCGCCGCGCCGGTCTCCTGCGCGAGGTCATCCGCCTGGTCCAGGACGCCCGCAAGTCGACCGGCCTGTCGATCACGGACCGCATCGACCTGTGGTGGACCACGTCCTCCCCCGAGCTCGCCACGGCCCTGCGCACCGAGGGGCACGTGGTGGCGGAGGAGGTCCTGGCGACGACGGTCACGGAGGGCACGGCGACAGACCTCCCGTCCCACACGGACGAGGACCTGTCCCTGACCTTCCACCTCCGCCGCGCCTGACCCGCACTACGGCGGTGGGGCGCCCGCCCCACCGCCACCCACCCCTGTGCTGGAACGCCCCTCACGCCCCGGCCCCCTGACACCCACCCCCGATGGGCCGCCTCCTCACGGCCCGCCCCCCGACACCCACCCCCGACGGGCCGCCTCCTCACGGCCCACCGCCCTCCCCCGAAGCACGCCCCCGGCGCTGTCCGCGCGGGACCCGCAGCCGGGGCGTCGTCGCGCGGGATTGCACCGTGGCTGCCGGGGATCTTCGCGTGATCTTGATGTTCGGATTGCGCTCGACCACCTGAGTGAGGCTGGTCGACGACGATGTCGCCGCTGGGCGAGTTCACCCGGCAGGTCGCCGGCGGCCTCGCCGATTCGGGGTATCCGCCGGAGTTCATTGATGGCCCCGCAGGCACCGGTGGAGATATCGACGGGCCGCGCCGGTGAGCGGGCCGATTAGGGGCTGGCGTTCAGATCGAAGACGATCGAGGCAGCGCTGGAGGCACCGACCGAGCAGCTCGTGTTCAAGGCCGGGTCGACGGGTGCTACTTCTCGGCCGTGCCGGATTCCCCGCTGATGGACTCCTGATAGATGTCCGCGAAGGTGCGCGAGTCCTTGATCAGGTCGTCGCAGAAGGCGGCGACGTCGTTGCCGATGAGTTCCAGGACTCCCTTGCCGGCCGCGGCACCCTCCTCGAAGAAGTCGACGATCCCTGAGAGCAGGGGCCCGTCAAGCAAGTCGATCGGTCCAACCTTGAAGAAGTACCTCTGAATCTCCTTGTAGACGATCTGGTAGTCCGGCGGGAGCGCCTTGACCCGCGCCATGTGCGCCCGCCACTGCTTCTTGCCCTCGATGATGTCTTGGATGCCCACGTCAGCCTCCTAGCCGGCCCAATTTCCTTGCGACGTTCCTGTTCAACTGCTCGCGCCACCGGTCGCGATAGCTCCGGGCCCCCTTTCCGCCGGCCAGCGCCGCGCAGAAGCCCCCGATGTCGTCCCCCAGCACCTCGTGAATGCTCCGCCCATCGGCCGCCGTCTCTTCGAGCAGCCCCAGAGCACCGTCGAGAATCGGCATCAGGTTTCGACCCGTGAAGTCCCCGTAGGGAAAAAGATGGCCCTTGATCTCTTCCCACGCCGCCCGGTAGTCGGCCGGCAATGCCTCGGCCCGAGCTTCGAACGCCTTCCATTCCCTGGTGAGATCGCTGCCTGTCATGGTCTCCCAGAAGTTCATCTCCCGCCCTCCTTGAGCTTGTCGATCCGCGATGTGATGTACTCCCATTTCGCCCAGAACGTCGCGAGTTCTTCGCGCCCCGCCTCGTTGAGCTCATAGAACTTGCGCGGCGGGCCCAGCCCGGACGGTCGTTTCGTCACCTGGACGAGCCCGTTCTTCTCCAGCCGCAACAGGATGGTGTAAACCGTCCCCTCGACGACGTCGGCGAAGCCCAGTTCGTTCAGCCGACGCGTGATGGCGTACCCGTAGGTCTCCTCGCTGCCGATGATTTCCAGCACGCAGCCCTCAAGCGTGCCCTTCAGCATCTCTGTCAGGCCGTCCATCGTGGGTCCTCTTCCGCCTTCCCTTGGTACTCGGTGCCACCGAGTACCAGTACACGGTACCACGGAGTAGTGGACCATGCCGTACAAGCGGCGAGCACGGACCACGGAAGCGCTTCGAATCATCGGCGCCGCGCTTACACGAGTGCTCGACCCCGCCGATGACCTTCCGGGAGTGCCCTGCAGGAGGAGGCGTCGGCGCAGGTGAGGGCGGTTTGCGCCGAAGGCGGTACGGACCGGCCAAAGTTCGCGAAGGCGTCAGCGCGGCCGCGCCACGCCGAGGAGGAACTCCAACATCCGACACGCCGCCCGGGGGTGATCGGATGGGTTGCCGCCGGCAGCGGCGTCAAGATGACCGCGCCGCCAGTGCCGCCAGTGCCGCCAGTGCCGCCGAGGACGGATACACCGAGGTCGGCCGCGCCCCGGAGGCAGCCCATCGCCTGGCGCGGGTTGTCGATGATGACGCCGTCCGGCCTGGGCCGCAGTGCCAGCACCTGCCGCGCCCCGAGATAGCCGCCCTGCTCGGTGGCCTCGACGTGGATCAGCATCTGCGCGTCGTCCCCGTCGATGCCGCGTTCACCGAGCGCGCGCGTGACCCCGAGCACGCGCTGCTGGATGAAGGAGTATCGCAGCGCACCCCGACACACGAGCGATTCTCCGGCGGCCATGCCCGGCCAGATGGAAGGCGGGCGCCGCGCCTTCCTTGACGGCGAAGGGACGACCCAGCACCAGCACGGGCGCCCCGACGGCTGCGGCCCAGGAGGAATCCTGGAACGGCTCCACGCTGAGCAGGATCACACCGGTGATCCGTTGCCGAGTAGCCGGCGCTACCTGACCAGGAAGGTCGTTCAGCGGGCTTTCAGCTCACCGTCTCGCGGTCGTGCTGGCACACCGAGCAGCTCGTCAGTCCGGCCGCCTCCGCTGCGGCGAGCGTCATCGTCTCCACGCCCGACTCCCCCGCGCCCCTGATCAACGGGCACGCGGTGCTGTGGTAGCGGCGAGTGCCGATGATGACCTTCACCGTGCCGGAACGCTCGTCCTTGCCCTCAGCGCCGCCCGAGGAGCCGGTGGACTTGTCAGCGGCCTTGGCCGAGCCGGAGGCCTCAGGCTTGGTGGCCTTGGCGGTCGCAGCCGGGGTGCCGGGCTTGGGCGTCGAGCCGCTCCCCTCGCCCTTGAAGACATCTGGCTTGGTGGAAGTGGCGTCGTCCTTGGAGCCCGAGCCGGCGGATCCGGGCGTCGAACCCGTCGCCGTGCCGGTCGTGTCGGACTTCGTCCCCGAGCCGGCGGGCCCGCCGGTGCCGGAGGTCCCGGGCTTCGGGCTGGCGCCGCCGGACGTACCCGCCTTGGCCGGGCCACTCGCCGCAGAGGGCCGCCCAGACGCGGACGGGCGGTCGGAGGCAGATGGCCGATCCGAGGCTGACGGGCGGTCGGAGGCAGATGGCCGATCCGAGGCTGACGGGCGGTCGGGGCCGGACTTTTCCGTTGTCGAAGGCTTGGTGGCCGGGCTCGGGCCGGAAGGGCGTCCGGCGCTCGCGCCGGGGCCCGGGGGCAGCGGGCCCTTGGGCTTGGCCTCCGACTCGGCGGAGGACGCGGGCCGCTCCGGCACCGTCGCGCTCTCTCCCGCCGCAGCAGGCGTCTTGGCGGCCCCAGAAGGACGCTGTGACGGCCCGGAGGTCCCACCCGAGGGTCCAGGGCGGACCGGCGTCCCGGAAGAGGTCACGCGCGGCTGCGGTGCCGTGGCGGGCCCCGCGGAATCGTCCTCGTCGGTCGCCTTCGAAGAGGGCCCACCGGCGGGCTCTCCCGGCCGGGCACCGGTCAATCCCGGCTTCGCGCCGGACGACGGACCACCGGTCGATCCCGGCTTCGACGACGGGCCGCCGGTCTGCCCAGGCTTGTCGCCAGGCCGGGCGGGCTTGGTGCCGGACTGCTCGGGCGAGCCGGTGGACTGGCCGGGCTGGCCGGGCTTGGTGCCGGACGGACGGGGTGCGTCCGTGGGACGGCCGGGCTTGGGGCCGGGCTGTTCCGGCGAGCCGGTGCGCTGCGAAGGCTTGGCCGCAGGTGCTCCGGCCTTGCCGGGGGCTCCCGTGGCGGGACCTTCCGGAGTGGCGGAGGGCGAGCCGGGCCTGCGCGCGGAAGGCGGCGGCCGGAAATATGAAGTCTCCGCGTCCGCCTGATCGTCATCCGATTCGGCGGCGGAGGAGGTGGACGGGCGGCCGAACCACGCGGTGGCGCCTTCCTCGCGGGAGGCGGGCTCCGGGTCGGGGGTGGAAGCCTTCGCGGCAGGCTTCGGCGGGGCGACCGGCGGACGTACGTCGCGGGTCTCCGCGGAGTCTTCCGCCCGGCTCGCCGCCGTGACGGCGGTGCCAGGGGCGACGACGGGCTCGGGGTCGGCGGCAGGCGGCAGCTGCCTTCCGCCGAGCGCGGCGTCAGGCAGGCACGCCGTGCAGGGCGTGAAGCCCTCCTCGCGTGCCTCCTCGTACGTGAGCTCCTCGGTGTCCCGGCCGCTCAGCTGTCGGCAGCCGGACACGTGGTAGCGCTTGCGTCCGGGGATCACCAACACGATCGCATCCGGCGAGATGCCGCTCGCCGCGGGGCGGCGGGGTGCGGCGGCGGGAACGGTCGCCGTCCGCTGCGGCGCCTGCGGATGCGGATGGGGTCGCGGTGGGGGCTGATGACCCATGGGGCCGGTCTGGCTGTACGGCGAGCCGGGGCCCGGCGGCATGAGCCCTTTCGGGGGGGTGGCCGGCGCAGCGGCCTGCCCACCACCGGGAAAAAGCTCGTTTCGCCGCAGGAACGCCCCGATCACGAGGAACAGCGCGGACAGCACGCTGACCACGATGGACCACATGATCAGGAACGGCTTAGCCAGTACGAAGCCCGCGATCAGCAACACGACCGCCGCGAGCACCAAACCAGCACTGATAAGGATCACAGGGGGCTCTTTCGAGTGACAGGTCCTAGTGACCCGCTACTTTACCGGCGGTCGTTGTGGGGACCGTCACCGCCGGGGAAGACACCCTGGGGAGCCTCGCCGCCGAACGGGCTGGGACCACCGGGAAGCGGCGGCTGGCCCTGCGACACGGCGTGCGACATCGCGGGAGCCTGACCCGCCGGACCACCGGACATCACCGGGAACCCACCGCTGCCCTCAGCGGAGACGTTGAGCTCGGCGAGCTGGTTTTCCAGGTAGAGCTTGAGCCTGCTGCGGTATTCGCGCTCGAAGCTGCGCAGCTCCTCGACCTTGCGCTCGAGCTCGTCGCGCGTCTGCACCAGCGAGCCCATCGCCTGGCGGTGGCGCTCCTGCGCGTCACGCTCGAGCGTCTCGGCGCGGGCGCGGGCGTCGCCGATGACCTGCTCGGCCTGGCGGCGCGCCTTGGTGAGGATCTCGTCGGCCTCGCGGCGGGCGCGGGTGACCGTCTCGTCCGCCTCCCGGCGGGCGTCGGAGATCGCCTGGTCGGCGGTCTGCTGGGCGAGGGCGAGCACGCGGGCCGCCGTGTCCATGTTGTCCTCGGCGGGAGGCATGTTCATGACGGGGACCGGCTGCTGCACAGGCGGCGGCTCGGGGGCGCGCATGGGCTCCGGCTGGGGCGGCGGAGCCATCATCTCGGGCTTGGGCTGCTCCTGGACCGGGGCGGAGGCCATGGGCATGTTCATGCCGCCCGGCACCTTCCCCCGCAGGCACTCGGCCAGCTTGGCGCGGAGCTCTTCGTTCTCTTGGATCAGACGGTCGAGCTCAGCCTCCACCTCGTCGAGGAAGGCGTCGACCTCTTCCTCGTCGTAGCCCGGCCGCAGCCGGGTGGTACTGAACTGCTTGTTCCGCACATCAGCGGGCGTCAGCGGCATTTTTTGGTCTCCTTGGCGCGCTTTGGAGTCTGTCCGGAGGGACGGTAACCCGAATCACTTCAGCGCGGACACGAGTTGGATCACGACCTGCGCCACACCGCCCCCGTCATCGCAGCATCCCCACGATCTGGATCAGCAGCAGCACGGCGATGAACAGGACAGTGAAGCTTAGGTCAAAGGCCACCGTACCCAACCGGAGCGGGGGAATGAAACGGCGGAGGAACTTGAGAGGTGGGTCTGTTGCGGTGTAAGTGGCTTCGGCCAGCACCAGGACGATGCCGGAGGGGCGCCACTGACGGGCGAAAGCCTGCACCGTCTCGAAGATCATTCTGCCGATGAGCAGCACCAGGTAGAGAGACAGGACTACGACCAAGATCTGGCTTACGATCCCCACGGCCCGGCCGCGCCTCCACTCCCGATGTGCCCTCCCGGTCTCGGCGAGACCCGGTTGGGTGCGATAGACATACAGAGACTCTAACTCTGATTGAAGAACCCGCGTTCCGCGATTCGGGCCTTGTCCTCGGCGGTCACCTCGACATTGGCAGGGGACAACAGGAACACCTTGTTGGTAACACGTTCAATGCTGCCATGTAGGCCAAAGACCAGACCTGCCGCGAAATCGACAAGACGCTTGGCGTCGCTGTCAACCATCTCCGTCAGGTTCATGATGACCGGGGTGCCGTCTCGGAAGTGCTCTCCGATGGTACGCGCCTCGTTGTACGTCCGGGGGTGGAGTGTCGTGATGCGGGCCAGATCGGTCGTGCGGCGCTCCAGGATCGTCGTGGCGGGCCTGGGCGCGGGCACCCCCGCCTCGGGCTCCTCGTCGCGTTCCTGGACCGCTACGGGCCGTTCGTCGCCGGGCCGCTGCACCTCGTCCTCGTAGGCGTAGTCGTCCGGGTAGGTTTCGTACCTCTCGTAGCGGTCGTCCTCCACGAGACCGAGGTAGACCGCCATCTTGCGCATCGCGCCGGCCATCGCTACGTCGTCCTCCTGCTCACGGTCGCACTCGCTCGAGCCCGACACCGGATCCCGAGGCGGTAGCCGTACCCCCTTGGAGCTCACCGCTGATCGACCTCTACTTGGTCATGGGCCTGAAGACCCACTTGAGGGGACATTACCTGACGAAGGGCTTGCGACGACCGAGCAACGCCGTACCGACCCGCACGTGTGTCGCGCCGTACGCGATGGCTTCGGCGAGGTCCTCGCTCATACCGGCCGAAATCATCGTGGCGCGCGGGTGCTGCTCCTCCAGGCGCGTGGCCACGTCACGCAACCTGGCGAACGCCTTGGCAGGCTCCTCCCCCAGCGGCGCCACGGCCATGATGCCGCCCAGCCACAGCCCCTCGGCCAGCGCCACCTCGTCGGCCAGCTCCAGCACGTCCGCGGCGCGGGCGCCGCCCCTTTCGGGGTCGTCGTCGAGCGCGACCTGGATGAGGCAGCCGACCCTGCGGCCCTGGCGGACCGCCTCCTTGCTGATCGCCTCCACCAGCCGGAGCCGGTCGACCGAGTGGATCACGTCGGCGTACGCGACGACCGAGCGGACCTTGTTCGTCTGGAGTTGGCCGACGAAATGCCAGGTCAGCGGCAGGTCCGCAAGCTCGTGCGCCTTGGGCGCGGCCTCCTGGTCCCGGTTCTCGCCGACGTCGCGCACGCCCAGCTCGGCCAGAATGCGCACGTCCTCGGCCGGGCGGGTCTTGGTGACGGCGATCAGCGTGACCTCGCCCCGGTCACGACCCACCGCGCGGCAGGCCGCCGCGATGCGCGTGTCGACCTCGGCGAGCCCGGCCGCGATCTCGTCCCTTCTCACGTGGCCCTCCCTTTCACTACACGCCCGTGCGGTACGCCTCGCGCACGACGGCGCCGCTCCCGGATCCCTGCCGGGGAGCGGCGTCAGGCTACCGGGCTATTTGAGGAAGTCGGGGACGTCGAGCTCCTCTTCCTGTTCCTCGAAGATCACCCGAGGACGTTTGGCGGGCTCCGACATGCGGGAGGTGATGGGCGTGGGCGGGTTGGCGGGCTCGGGCGTGGGCCGGGGGATGGAGACGGGGCCGGACGGCTCGTCGGCCAGCGGCTCGTCGTCGACGGACCCGGGGATCTGCGCCGACTCCACCGGGCGCACCGGCTCCGGGCGCGGCGGCTCGGGACGGGGCTCCGGGCGGGGATCCGCCCTGAACTCCGCGCGCGGCTCCGGCCGGGGGTCGGCCCTGAACTCGGCCCGCGGCTCCGGACGGGGCTCAGGACGGAACTCGGCACGCGGCTCGGGCCGGAAGTCCGTACGCGGCTCCGGACGTGCCTCAGCGCGCGGCTCAGGGCGCAGCCCGGGCTGCTCCGACTTCACGCTGGGGGACGCGACGCTCGGCCGCACAGGGGACGACACGGGCGGCGCGGCCGGCGGGGCGGCGGGACGGCTCGCCGGGCGGGGCAGCGGCTTCTCCACCGGAGGCGGCACGTCGTCGAACCCGGCCGCGATCACCGTCACGCGGACCTCGTCGCCGAGCGCGTCGTCGATGACCGTGCCGAAGATGATGTTGGCGTCCGGCGCGGCCGCCATGGACACGAGCTGCGCGGCCTCGTTGATCTCGAACAGACCGAGGTCGGAGCCGCCCGCGATCGACAGCAGCACGCCGTGGGCGCCGTCGATGCTGGCCTCCAGCAGCGGGCTGGAGACCGCCATCTCGGCCGCGGCCACCGAACGGTCGTCGCCGCGGGCGTGGCCGATGCCCATGAGGGCGGAACCGGCGCCCGACATGACCGACTTGACGTCGGCGAAGTCGAGGTTGATCAGACCAGGGGTGGTGATCAGGTCGGTGATGCCCTGGACACCGGACAGCAGCACCTGGTCCGCCGCCTTGAACGCGTCCAGCACGCTCACCTGCCGGTCGGAGATCGACAGCAGACGGTCGTTGGGGATCACGATCAGCGTGTCGACCTCGTCGCGCAGCGTCTCGATGCCGGCCTCGGCCTGCATGGCCCTGCGCCGTCCCTCGAAGCTGAACGGCCTGGTCACGACACCGATGGTGAGCGCGCCGAGCGACCGGGCGATGTTGGCCACGACGGGCGCGCCGCCCGTGCCGGTGCCACCACCCTCGCCGGCCGTGACGAAGACCATGTCGGCCCCCTTGAGGACCTCCTCGATCTCCTCGCGGTGGTCCTCGGCCGCCTTGCGCCCCACGTCGGGGTTGGCGCCCGCGCCCAGTCCGCGCGTGAGCTCACGGCCCACGTCGAGTTTCACATCGGCGTCACTCATCAGCAGCGCCTGGGCGTCGGTGTTTATCGCGATGAACTCGACGCCCTTGAGTCCCTCCTCGATCATCCGGTTGACGGCGTTGACTCCGCCGCCGCCGATGCCGACGACCTTGATGACCGCGAGGTAGTTCTGCGGTGCTGCCACGACGAGGGGCCTTTCCGCTCGTTGACTTGCCATTTCGGTGCGGATTGTCTCCGCTTTTTGTCACTTCGGGTAACTCTCAACCTCAGGTTGAGATTTAGATTTATGTCAACCTGAGGATTGATACGGACAGTAGGAGTCCCCTACCTGGCGGGTCAACTAACCGCGCCGCAAGCACGTCCGGCGTGTCGCGGGCTGTCCGTTTCGCTCCGAAGTCGCGCCTGGTCGGGGGCTCCTGGCCCGACGTACGACTTAAGGCTCTCACGCCGCGACCCCCACCTCGCACAAGCTGGGCGATGCCGTTGCCGCGCACTTGCCCAGTCTTGATCACTTCAGCGTCACCACATCCGGGGAGCTGACGTCGTACACCGTGGCTTTTTCTCGTTTGAGCAGTGATGTAAGAATGCGCGCCTTCTCCTTGGGACGGTCGGCGCCGCCCCAGATGACGGTGCGCCCGTCGGACAGCAGCAGGGTCACGCCCTCGGCCGTGCCCGCGCGGACCTCCCGGACCTTGGGCGCCAGCACGCCCGGGACCGCCTGGATGACCTGCAGCGCCGCCATCATGGCCGGGTCGCCGACGGCGGGGTTGTCGACCTTGAGCACCGGCAGCATGGGCGGCGCCGCGGACTTGACCTCGATCACCACGCCCTGCTTGTCGACGATCGCCACCTTGCCGCCCGCGGGGATCGCGGCGACGGGCTCGCGCTCGACCACTTCGATCTTGAGCGTGCCCGGCCAGATCCGGTCCACCTTCGCCTTGGCGAGCTGTCTGATGCCCAGCACGCGGGTCTCGACGTCGGCGAGGTTGACGGTGGCGAGGGGATGGAGGTCCGGCACGCCGGCCTGCTGTTTGATGCGCTCGCTCGGCACTGTGAGATTTCCCACGATCTCGATCGAGCGCACGCCCAGCACGGGTGAGAAGAACACCAGCCAGGCGGCCGTGCCCACCACTCCCGCCGTCAGCAGCCCCAGGAACGCGGTCCTCGCCTTCATCGCCCTCCCCATGTCGGCCCCCGGGGTTCCGGCCCCCGAGCGTCGGCACAGAACCTACGCCGACGCGCGCCCGGCACCCGCGCGCCACGCCCAAACGCCCCCCAACGGGACGCACCGCGCTCCCGTCGGTGCTCGCGCGCCGTCAGTCCGCGGGGGGTGTCAGGAGAGGCGGGCCACGATCTGGGGACCGAGCTCCGTGACGTCGCCCGCGCCCATGGTGAGCACGATGTCGCCGGGCCGCGCCCGCTCCGCCACCATCGCGGGCACCAGGGCCCGGTCGGGCGCGTACGCGACCCGCTCCGGAGGCAGTGGCACCTTCCCGGCCACCATCGCGCCCGAGACGCCCGGCTCGGGATCCTCGCGGGCCCCGTAGACGTCGAGCACGATGGCCTCGTCGGCCAGCGCGAGCGCCGCGCCGAACTCGTCGGCGAAGAACCGGGTGCGCGAGTAGAGGTGCGGCTGGAAGATCGCAATGACCCGGCCGTGGCCGGAGTAGGAGGCGACCACGTCGCGGGCGGCCTTCAGGTCGGCGGTGAGCTCGGTCGGGTGGTGCGCGTAGCTGTCGAAGACCGCGATGCCGCCGGCCTCGCCCTTGGCCTCGAAGCGCCGCTTGGCCCCCGTGAAGGCCCCCAGCCCCTCTCTGATCTCCTCGAAGGGCAGCCCCAGCTCGTCGGCCACGGCGATCACCGCGGTGGCGTTGAGCGCGTTGTGCGCTCCGGGGACGGCCAGCCGGACCTCGCCCCTGCCCTCGATGGCGAAGACCGTGCCGAACCCGTCGGGCCTGATCCCGCTCACGCGGTAGTCCTCGCCCTCGACCCCGTACGTCTTGACCCGCAGCCCCCGCTCGCGCGCCCGCTGCGCCAGCTCGGCGGCGCCCGGGTCGTCGGCGCACGCGATCAGCAGCGAGCCCACCCGCTCGGCGAAGCGGGCGAAGCTGGCGTGCACGGCCCCCGGGTCGCCGTAGTTGTCGAGGTGGTCGGCCTCGACGTTGGTCACCACGGCGATGTCGGGCGCGAGCATGAGGAAGGAGCCGTCGCTCTCGTCGGCCTCGGCCACGAACACCTGGCCCTGCCCCTCGTCGGCGCCGAGCCCGGTGGTGACGAGCTGCCCGCCCACGCAGTAGGACGGGTCGGCGCCGCACTTCTGCAGGGCCACCGTCAGCATCGAGCTGGTGGTGGTCTTGCCGTGGGTGCCCGCGATGGCCACGGCGGTGCGCCCGGCCATGACGGAGGCCAGCGCGGCGGCCCGCGGGATGATCCGCAGCCCCTGCTTGAGCGCCTCGCCCAGCTCGGGGTTGGAGTCGCGGATGGCGGTGGAGACGACCACGGTGTCGACGTCCTTGATGTGCGAGGCGGCGTGGCCGATGTGGACCGTGGCGCCCAGCTCGCGCAGCTCGGTGATCAGCTCGGAGCTGCGCGCGTCGCTGCCGGACACCCGTACGCCGCGCTTGAGGAGGATGCGGGCGATGCCCGACATGCCCGCGCCGCCGATGCCGATGAAGTGCACCCGCCCCAGATCCGCTACGGCAATGGGATCGACCAGCTTGACGAGACTCATCGGGCTATCTCCAACACTTTCCGGGCAAGCATGATATCGGCGTCCTTCCGGCCAAGTCTGGAGGCGGCCTCCGACATGGCCGCGACCCGCTCGGGGTCACGGAGGATGGGCAGCACGTTGTGGATGATCCATTCGGGTGTCAGTTGGGCGTCGTCGACCATCAGGCCGCCGCCGCCCCGGGCGATGCGCCCGGCGTTGATGGCCTGCTCGCCGTTGCCGTGCGGCAGCGGCACGTACGCGGCCGGCAGCCCCACCGCGGTCAGCTCCGCGCACGACAGCGCGCCGGCGCGGCACAGCGCGAAGTCGGCGGCCGCGTAGGCGACGTCCATGCGGTCGACGTAGGGCAGCAGCACGTACTGCGGGTCGCCCGGCGGCGGCTCGCGGTCGACGGTGTTGTTCGGGCCGAGCACGTGGAGCACCTGCACGCCCGCGCTGCGCAGCACGGGCGCGGCGGCGAGCGCGGCCTGGTTGAGCGACCTGGCGCCCTGCGAGCCACCGAAGACCAGCAGCGTCGGCCGGTCGTTCTCCAGCCCGAACCAGGAGCGCGCCTTGTCACCCGCCGACAGCCGGTCGAGCGTGACGATCTCGCGGCGCAGCGGGGTGCCGATGTATTCGGCCTTGGGCATCGCGGCCTCGGGGAAGCCGGTGAAGACGTGCTCGGTGAGCCGGGCGCCCAGCCGGTTGGCCAGGCCGGGGCGCGGATTGGCCTCGTGCACGACGATCGGCACGCCGCGCCGCTTGGCCGCCAGGTAGGCGGGGGTCGCGACGTAGCCGCCGAAGCCCACGAGGACGTCGGCCTGGACCCGGTCGAGTATGCCGGCCGCGGCGTTGATCGCCCCGGCCAGCCGGCCCGGCACGGTGAGCAGGCTCGGAGTGATCGCCCTTGGCAGCGGCACGGCCGGCACCAGCGCCAGCTCGTAGCCCCTGGCGGGCACCAGCCTCGTCTCCAAACCGCGCTCGGTGCCCATGCAGGTGATGCCGACGCTCCGGTCAAGATGGCGCAGCGCGTCCGCAAGGGCGAGCGCGGGCTCGATGTGCCCGGCCGTCCCACCACCGGCGAGGACCACCCTCATCTCGGTCACTCCCTAACGTGTCGCTCGGCCTCTGGTCGTACCCCCCAGGCCAAGCCAGCTTAGGGCCCGGGCGGCCGGTCCGGGGCCACGAGCCTTCAAGGCCTCCCTCGCGCCAGGCTCGCGTTTGGCGAACGACAGCAGCATGCCGAGCGCGGCGAGCGTGGGCAGCAACGAGGAGCCGCCGTACGAGACCAGCGGCAGGGGGATGCCGGTGATCGGCAGGACGCCGAGCACGGCGCCCATGTTGACGGTCGCCTGCCCGACGATCCAGGCCACCATGGCGGCGGCGGCGAGCCTGGTGAAGGCGTCGTTGACGCGGACGGCGACGCGCAGCCCGGCGTACCCGAGCAGCCCGAACAGCGCCACCACCATCAGCGTGCCCATCAGCCCGAGCTCCTCGCCGAGGATGGCGAAGATGAAGTCGCTCTCGCCGTGGGGCAGCCAGTTCCACTTCTGCCGGCTGCTGCCGAGCCCGAGCCCGAACCAGCTGCCCGAGCCCATCGCGATCTGACCCTGCACGGCCTGGTATCCGTCGCCCTGCGCGTCGGCCCACGGGTTGAGATAGGCCCCGATGCGCGCCATCCGGTACGGCTCCACCTTGATCATGATGACCGCGGCGAGCACCGCCAGCGACAGGATGCCGCCGAACAGCTTGATCGGTGCTCCCACCACCCACAGCAGCGCCAGGAAGATCATGAAGAGCACCAGCGTGGTGCCCAGGTCGCGGCCGAGCATGACCATGACGGCCAGGATCGCGGTGCCGGGCATGAGCGGGATCAGCAGTTGCCGCCACTCGATGCGGCCCTGCCGCGCCCGCCTGGACAGCAGGTCGGCCCCCCACAGCACGAGCCCGAGCTTGGCCGGTTCGGACGGCTGGAGGGTGAACGGGCCGATGTAGATCCACCGCTGCGCGCCCAGCTCGGACGAGCCGATGAACAGCACCATGACCAACGCCAGGATCGACAGCGCCATCATGGGATAGCCGGCCCAGCGGAAGAACTTGGCCGGCAGCCGTGAGCAGGCCCACATCACCGGCAGGCCCACCGCGGCCGACAGCGACTGCTTGAAGAACCACGAGAACGGGCTGCCGGTTTTCTGCAGCGCCTCGACGCTGGAGGCCGACAGCACCATCATCAGGCCGAGCGCGAGCAGCAGCGCGCTGCACATGATGATCAGGTAGTACGTCGTCAGCGGCTTGTCGAGCAGCTCCTTCAGCGACCCGAGCTGCTCCCGCGCCCAGCCGCCCGGCCCCTCGACGGCGCGCGGCTCCTCAGCGCTCGCGCTCACGTCGCAGCCTCAGCTCGCGTACGGCGCGCGCGAAGGCCTCCCCCCGCGCCGGGTAGTTGGCGAACATGTCGAGCGAGGCCCCCGCCGGGGAGAGCAGCACGGTGTCCCCGGGCGAGGCCAGCCGGGCGGCTTCGGTGACGACTCTTTCCATCGCACCAGTGTCCCGATCAGCGATGTCCACGACGGGGACATTCGGCGCGTGTCGCGCGATGGCTTCGGCGATCCTGTCCCGATCTGCCCCGAGCAGCACCGCTCCGCGCAGTCTGGGGGCCGCCTGGCGCACCAGGTCGTCGACGTCCGCGCCCTTGAGCTGCCCGCCCGCGACCCACACGATCGAGGGGTACGAGGCCAGCGCCGCGGCGGCGGCGTGCGGGTTGGTCGCCTTGGAGTCGTCGATGTAGTCGACCTCGCCGACCCGGTCGACGTGGGCGAGGCGGTGGGGGTCGGGCACGAAGTCGCGCAGCCCCTGGCGCACCGCCTCCGACGGCACGCCGAGCGAGCGGGCCAGGGCGGCGGCGGCCAGCGCGTTGGCCACGTTGTGCGGCGCGAAGGGCCGTACGTCCTCCAGCGTCGCCAGCTCCTCGGCCGCCTCCACGGGATCGGCCACGAACGCCCGGTCGACCAGCAGGTCCTCCACGACGCCGATCTCGCCGCGCCTGGGCACCCGCAGCGTGAACCCGACCGCTCCCGGATAGGGCGCGGCCAGCCTCGTGGCCTCGGGATCGTCGGCGTTGTAGATCACGTGCGCGGCCCGCTCGAAGATGCGGCCCTTGGCGGCGGCGTACTCCTCCATGGAGCCGTGCCAGTCGAGGTGGTCGGGGGCCACGTTGAGGATGGCCGCGGCGTGCGGGGCCAGCGTGCTGGACCAGTGGAGCTGGAAGCTGGACAGCTCGACGGCCAGCGCGTCGTACGGCTCGGCGACGGCCCGCACCACGGGGACGCCCACGTTCCCGACGGCCAGGGCCTTGTGCCCGGCGGCCAGCAGGATCGAGGTCAGCATGCGTACGGCGGTGGTCTTGCCGTTGGTGCCGGTCAGCGCGAGCCACGGGGCCGCCTGCGCCGGGCGCAGCCGCCAGGCCAGCTCCACCTCCCCCACGACCTCGACGCCCGCCTCGAGCGCGGCGGCGATCAGCGGGTGGTGCGGCGCCCAGCCGGTGGTGACCAGGCGGGTCACGCCTTCCGGGATCTCCATCGCGCCGAAGCGGGTCTCCACGCGGCGAGGCGGGCCCGGTCATCCGGGTGCGTCGCGAGGTGGTAGGTCATGCCGGCGAGCAGGTAGGTGGTCGT
>NZ_JBSGFQ010000081.1:0-61511 GCF_053603495.1 Nonomuraea sp. NPDC004186
GGCCTGGATGCCCGCCGGGATCGCGTCATGGCGGAAGCCGGCGGTCTTGGACCGCCCGGCGGGACGCCGGCGCCGCGGCCTCATGCACGGCCGAGCGGATGAGGGGGTGACGGAATCGTACGGACGCGCCCTCGACCCGCACCAGGCCGGCGACCTCCAGCTCATGCAACGCCGCCCGCCCTGTCTCCGTCGACCCGGCCGCTTCCCGCCCATGCGGCGCCAACCTGCCCGCGCCGATCCGCGCGGCGGCGCGCAGCACCAGGTCGAGGTCGCTTTCCACGGCGGCGAGCAGGGCCACCAGCCGGGCGTCGTCCGGCAGCCCGGCCACCTGCTCACCGAACAGCTGCGTGCCACCGGGCAGCGGATCGGGCAGCGGCTCACGGCCCGCGAGCTGTCCGGGGCCCAACCGCCGTACGATCTCGCGCAGGGCCAGCGGGTTGCCGCCGGTGGCCGCCACGAGCTCCCTCTTGACGGCGGGCGGCATCGCGGCGTCGAGCAGTTCGGCCGCCGCCGGCTCCGGCAGGCCGCCGAGCCGCAGCGGCGGCACCCCCTTCACCGGCGCGTCCCCGCGCACGGCCAGCAGCATCGCGATCCGCTCCGTGCCGAGCCGTCTGGCGGCGAACAGCAGCGCGTCCGCCGAGGCCCGATCCACCCACTGGAAGTCGTCGACCACGCAGACCAGCCCGTCGGGCGCGGCGGCCTCGGCCAGCAGCGACAGAACCCCGGCCGCCAGCAGGAACCGGTCCCCCGACGCGCCCCCGCCCAGCCCGAGCGCCCCGCGCACGGCCTCGCGCTGCGGCTCCGGCAGCGTGTCCAGCAGCCCGGCGACCGGCCGCAGCAACTGGTGCAGCGCGGCGAAGGCCAGGTCGGACTCGGGCTCGACGCCGGTCGTCCTGAGCACCCGCATGGAGCCGCCCCGGGAGGCCGCCAGGTCGAGCAGGGCCGTCTTGCCCACGCCGGCCTCGCCCCGCAGCACCAGGGCATCGCCCGCGCCCTCGCGGGCCCGGGAGATCACGTCATCGATGGCGGCGATCTCCGCCGATCTGCCGAACAGCACAAGCGCCCACTGTATGCCCAAATCCGGACACCCCCGGCGGGCCGGCGTTCACTGGAGAAACACCGGAGCCGCGCCGCGACCGGGCCGACCTCCCCTCGCTCCAGCACAGCGGCCTCCAGCAGGCGCAGCCGGCCGGGCCCGAGGGGCCGCTGGTGCCGCGTCCTCGCCGATCGACGCCGTGGACGGGTGAAGACGGTGGCCCGCTCGGATGCCCGCCGCCGGATGCGGCCGGCCGCCGTACGGGAGCGCCGCGAAGGCGTGGCCGCCGCCCGGTTTCACGGAGTGAGGGATGCGGGCGTCGGCTGGTCGGAGGGTGAGGATGCCGTGCTCTCGGCGGGTTCGTCGCGCGCGGGCTCGGGCGGGGTGTCGGAGCACTGCCCCCGGCAGTAACCGTTGGTGACGATCAGCCGCCCCCGAGCGGGCGTGTAGGCGCTGTCCTGCGCCCCGACGATCACACCCTGACACGTGGAGCAGATGAGCGGCTGGTCGGCTGTCATGAAAGCCCTTCCGAAGGTCCTCGCGTGCACGGTGCGCCCGGGAGACCGTCTCGGGCGCGGGATCTACCATGCCGGACGCCACCGACAATTCTCGCCGCCACATCCGGCCCGGAATGGGTGTGTACTTGAGACGCCCGGAAACCGACACCCCGACCGCCCTTGGAGAAGTCGTCATGACCACGCCCGAGCCCATCACGACCTGGCGCGACGCTCGCTTCGACATGCCCGTCAGCCGGCAGCTGGAGCGCTACGACGCGTTGGCCGCCAAGGACGCGGCGGCTCGCGCCCGGGTCGAGCTGGTGACCCGGGGGATCTACGACCCCGACCGGCACGGCGCCGACGACCGGCCCGCGCTCACCGTGGCCGAGCACCTCGAGCTGCTGGCGCTGGCGGAGTGCATCGCGCGCACCGTACGCCATCCCGCCCACGTCCATCACGCGCTGCAGGCGGGGGCCACCTGGGCCGACATCGCGCGGATCGTCGACTCCGACGAGCTGACCGTCCGGCGGGACTACCAGCAGTGGGCCAACGACCAGCACGACCTCCACCAGAGCTACCCCCACCTCGGCATGACCGCCGACGAGTACGCCGCCGCGACCGCCAGGGCCGGCCAGGGCGCGACGGAAGCCTGAGCGGGGATCAGGCGGAGGGCACCAGGTTGCGGCGGCGCAGGAACGCCAGCCCCGCCGCGGCCAGGGCGACGGCCACCGCGGTCAGCCCCAGCAGCGGCGCCACCGCCGACGAGGAGCCGCCCAGCAGCATCGCCGGCACGTGCACGAACGGCGACAGGTTCAGGACGATCCCGGTGGCCAGCTTGAACTCCGCCAGCAGATCCACGACCAGGAAGAGGCCGAGCGCGGTCCAGCTCACGGCCACCGCCAGCCGGGGCAGCAGGCCGAACAGCAGCGTCGCGATCCCGACCACGGTCCAGACCGCGGGCAGGTACGCCAGCGTGGCCCCGGCGACGCGGGCCACGTCGCCGTCGTAGGTGAGCCCGGCCGCCGCGCCCAGCACGGCCAGCAGCAGCGCCGGGCTGACGACGGCGAACACCAGGTGGCTCAGCGCCCAGCGCAGCCGGCCGACGGGGGTGGACAGCAGGAGCTCGGCCCGGCCCGCCGCCTCCTCGCCGCGGGCGCGCAGCGCCGACACGAGCGCCGCCCCCGTGACGAGCTGGCTGAGCACGTACATCACGAAGGTGAAGAACACGTCCGAGATGCGGGCACCGGCGCCGCCGACGGTCGCGGCCAGCTGCTGGAACTGCGGCGTGTCCAGCTGGGTGTCCAGGCCTCGCGCCGACACGCCGAGCAGCGCCCCCAGCAGGCCGAACCCGATCGCGAAGCCCGCGAGCGTGCTCCGGTGCAGCCGTCCGGCCAGGCCGAACGGGCCCGGCAGCCCTCCGGTGGCGGGCCCCTGGCGGGTGGGCACCAGGCCGCCGGCCACGTCGCGCCGGGTGGACAGGACGAAGGCGGCCGTCGCCACGGCGGCGACGGCCACCGCGATCAGGCCCAGCACCCACCAGTGGTCGCCGGCGTAGGGCTTGGTCAGCCGGACCCAGCCGAACGGCGTCAGCCACGCCAGCCAGCCGATGCCGCCGGTGTCGGCCAGCGAGCGCAGCGCGAACAGCAGGCCGCCGACGGCGATCGCGATGCCGCGCGCCGTCCCGGATGACGCGGTGAGCTGCGCGGTGACCGCTGCCACGGCCGCGAACGCCCAGCCGCCCCCGGCGGTGGACAGCCCGAACAGCAGCGAGGAACCCGCGGGCAGGCCGCTCGCGATCAGAGGGACCACCGACAGCAGGCCCAGCAGCAGGTTGGCGGCCAGCACGACCGCGAGCGCGGCGGCCAGCGGGGCGTGGCGGCCGATGACGCCCGACGACAGCAGCTCGCGCCGGCCGGTCTCCTCCTCGACCCGGGTGTGCCTGGTCACCAGCAGGATGCTGACCAGCCCGCCGATCAGCGCGAGGGACGAGCCGAGCGTCCAGGCGGTCAGGCCGCCGACGCTCGCGTCGTAGATGTGGCCGCGCATGGCCAGCTGCGCGGGGTTGCTCGCCGAGGCCGCCGCGAAGGCGTCGCGGGCGGCCTGGTCGGCGTACAGGTCACTGGTGGCGGAGGCGATGCTCGCCGGCAGCAGCGCGCTGATCGCGATCCACACCGGCAGCAGCACGCGGTCCCTGCGCAGGATGAGCCGGATCAGGGTCAGGGTGCCGGTCATGCGGCGGCTCCCTCGTAGTGGCGCAGGAACAGCTCCTCCAGCGTCGGCGGCTGCGTGGTCAACGTCCGCACGCCCGCCCTGGCCAGCTCGGCGAGCACGGCGGTCAGCGCGTCGCCGTCCACCTGGCAGCGCAGCCGGGCGCCGTCCACGGTCAGGTCGTGCACGCCGGGCAGCGCGGCCAGCCCCGGCGCGGGCCCGATCAGCTCGGCCGTCACCGAGGTGCGGGTGAGGTGGCGCAGGTCGGCCAGGCTGCCGGACTCGACGGTACGGCCGGCGCGGATGATGCTGACGCGGTCGCACAGCGTCTCGACCTCCGACAGGATGTGGCTGGACAGCAGCACGGTGCGGCCGTCGCGCTTCTCCCGCAGGACGCAGTCGTTGAAGACCGCCTCCATCAGCGGGTCCAGGCCCGAGGTCGGCTCGTCCAGCACCAGGAGTTCCACGTCGGAGGCGAAGGCGGCCACCAGCGCCACCTTCTGCCGGTTGCCCTTGGAGTAGGTGCGGCACTTCTTGCGCGGGTCGAGCTCGAAGTGCTCGAGCAGCTCGGCGCGCCGCCGCGGGTCGAGGCCGCCGCGTACCCTGCCCAGCAGGTCGATGACCTCGCCGCCGGTCAGCGAGGGCCACAGGGTGACGTCGCCGGGCACGTAGGCGAGCCTTCGGTGCAGCTCGGTGGCGTCGTGCCACGGGTCGCCGCCGAGTAATTCGATCCGGCCGCCGTCGGCGCGCATCTGGCCCAGCAGGATGCGGATCGTGGTGGTCTTGCCCGCGCCGTTGGGGCCGAGGAAGCCGTGCACCTCCCCCGTCCTGACGGTGAGGTCGAGCCCGTCCAGGGCCCTTGCCGGGCCGAAGGTCTTGACCAGGCCGTCGGCGCGCACTGCGGCGTTCATTGTTGTCCCTCGAACTTCTCCAGCCCGGTCCGCGCCTGTTCGAACAGCTCGCGGCCGAGGAATTCGGGTCTGATCAGGTCGAGCTGGGCCTTGCCGACGCGCAGCGCGCCCTGCGGGGCGTAGAGGTCCGTGCCGAGCGCGCGGGAGACGTGCTCGTGCAGCACCGTGATGCCGAGCTTCATCGCCGTCAGCACGGTCGCGCGGGCGCGGTGGTCGGCCTCGGAGTGCTGGTCCTCGTTGGCGAGATGCTGCTCCGTCACGGTCACGAGGTCGTCGAACATGGTGGCCGCCGCCGGAGAGCCCTCCACGAGCGCGCGGCCGAGGTACTTCATCAGGGGCGGCGCGGTGCGGTGGACGTTCTCGATGAACTCGGGCTTCTCGAGGTTGCGGTCGGTGACGCCGGCGGTGACCTGCTCGCGCACGTAGCTGAGGACGTACTCGTCGCAGGCCTGCCTCAGCGCTTCCTTCGTGCCGAAGTGGTGCTGCACCAGGCCGGGCGAGACTCTGGCCGCCTCGGCGATCCCGCGGATCGTGGTGGCCTTGACCCCCTGCTCGGCGAACAACGCCATCGCGGCGTCGCGGATGCGGGCACGCGTGGTCAGGTCCTCTTCAGAAATTGGTCGCACGTCCAGCATTCTATACAGTTGTATTGGTTCCCATGCAAGCGTTCAACCAATCGGGCGTCGGAGGCCGGTGGCGGGAACGATGAAGGCGCCGCCTCTCTTCAGTGCGTGAGCAGAGGCGGCGCCTTCATGTTTCTTCCCTTGGACAACAGAGCCCACACCAGCCTCGGCAGCGCCGAGGTCAGTGCTTGTAGGCGGCGACGACCTCCACTTCGACGAGCCAGCCCGCGACCGGGAGGTTGGCGATCTCGATCGTCACGCGGGCCGGGCGGGCCGGGTTGACCTCCATGGGCGGGGCGGGCGGCGCGGTGCCGAGCGGGACGGGTACGGGCCGGCCGGTGGCCAGATCCGTGTTGGCGAAGAACTGGCGGTAGGCGCGGTTCCAGCCGGCGAAGTCCGCCGACTCGGCTCCGGGCGGCTTCTCCAGGTAGGCGCGCATCGAGACGACGTCGGCCAGGCCAAGCCCGGCCGCGGTGAGGTTGGCCTTGACGCGTTTGAGCACGTTGAGGGCCTGGGCCTCGGTGAGGGTGACGCCTGGAGGCAGGGTTCCGCCGGGGAGGTCGACGTAGCGTTCGGGAGAGTCGGCGGGGGCCGCGGGGTTGCCCGCCGCCGGTCCCAGGCCGCTGGCGGTGTACGTGGCCACCTGCTTCCCGAGTGCCACTCCGTCGGCGATCGCCGGGTTGGTGCTGCCCTCGGGGAGGAACGGCCTGACCTCCTGCGGCCGGGGCGACCAGGTGGGGGTGGCGGCAGCCGTACCCGTGCCGAGGACGAGGACGACGGCCGCGGGGAGGGCGATGGTGCGGATCTTCATGCGGAGGTGTCCTCTCAGGAGGTGCTCAGGACGCGCTGGTGCAGCTCGGTGACGACCTTGCGGGCGGACTCCAGGGCTCCCGCCTGCCAGGCGATCATGTAGCTCAGCCAGTCACCCGCGAAGTACACGTGCCCGGCGGGCTTGCCGAGCAGCTGGTACGCGCCCTGCCGGGACGGCCAGCCCACCCACGCGCCCTCGATGTGCGGCTGGAGTTTCCAGGCGATGGACACCGACGACGCCAGTTCGTCGCGATATTTCGCACCATGGATCTTCATGCCCTGCTCGATCGCGCGGCGCTCGCGCTCGGCCGGCTTCAGCGCGGCGTACGCGTCGGCCTGGGCGCCGAAGTTGTAGTAGCCGACGACCATGCCGCGCGAGCCGCCGTACCCGTAGGAGGGGTACCAGATCGTGCCCAGGTCCAGGTCGGTGGCGGTGACGCCGCCGTAGATGTCCTCGTCGACCTCCCACCAGCGGCGGCGGTACTCCAGGCCGATCTTGCCCGCGTTCGTGGGGGTCGGGGTGGCGAGGGCGGCCTGGACCTCCGGGCCGAGGTTGTGCGCGGTTCTGGCCAGGATGTGCGGGGGCATCGCCGCGACGCACAGGTCCGCCTTGATCTTCTGGGTACGGCCGTGGCGGTCCTCGTACTCGACCTCCACGCCGTCCGGCAGATCGGTGATCCTGGTGACCTTGGCCCGCAGCCGGATCCGCTGCCGCCCGATCTTGCCGGCGAAGGCCCGCGGGATCGCGTCCATGCCGCCCACCGGCTGGAACATCAGCATCGCCTGGTCGTAGCCGAACTCGAACGCGAACCGCTGCCCGACTCCGCTGGCCAGCACCTCCGACAGCGACGGCACCGGCCCGAGCGCCGTGCCCGGCTGCTCGCCCGCGCCCGGGTTCACGCTGTGGCCGCGGCGGGTGCCTCCGGAGTACTTGAACCCGCTCGCCTTGTCCCCCACCGCCCCGAAGCCCGACAGGAAGGAGATCAGCCGCTCCTTGTCCTGCGCCGTGAGCGCGGCGTCGAGCGCCCCCGCGTCGGTCGCCCGCGACAGCAGCTCCGAGACGTACCCGTACACGTCGGCCTTGGCGGTGCGCCAGCGGACGGGGGCCCGCATGTTCTGGTGGTAGATGTAGGCCTGGGCGTTGGAGTTGGTGAAGACCTCCAGGTCCACGCCGAGCTCGCGGCAGTAGTCCATGGTGACCATCCACTGCGCCAGCCGGGCCGGCCCCGCGTTGAGGTAGACGCCGTCACCGAACTTCGAGACCTGCGTGGAGCCGTCCAGCTCGGTCACGCGGTCGCCGCCGCGGATGGTCCAGTTCCGGCCGCCCACCCGGTCGAGCGCCTCCAGAATCGTGCAGTCGTAGCCCGCCTTGCCCAGTTCGTATGCCGTGGCGAGGCCGGCTATCCCGGCGCCGAGGATCACGACCTTCTTCGCGGAGCGCCCGGTGAGGGAGAAGTCGGACTGCTGCGGCGGGTCGAAGGTCCCCTTCGCGGACGCCTCGGCGGTCGGCGCGAGCCCGAGCGCGCCCATGGTCGCGAAGAGCGCGCCTGCCCCACCGGAGACACCGACGGCGGACAGGAAATCGCGTCTGCTGTACCCCAACACTTACCTCCAAGATTTTGCTGGAGGTGAGTCTGGAAGCGTTTTGTTGCCGTTCATCCGTCGGTGTGTTGTTTGTGCGTTGCAAGCAGATCATCGGGTTTGTAGTGAAAAGTGAGGTTTCAGGGTCAGTCTCGGCTGGAACAGCGGGCGTAGAGGTCACGGGCGCTGGCGTGCAGGAGCTGGCCGGACTCGCGCCGCATGCCGCCGACCGGCCAGGCCGTGCCGAGCACTTCGACGGACATGAGGTCCGCGTACAGGCGTCGTCCCTGAGCCCGTACGTCCTTGGCGACGGCGGGGTCGACGAGAGCGATCATGGCGGCGGCGTACATCCATCGGGATCGCCACCGCGCCAGGGCGACGCCGCGCTCGTGCCGCGTCGTCGCGTCGCGCATGCCGGTACGGACGTCCTCGATTGCCGCGGCCAGATCCAGGGCGGCCCGGCGAGCTCGTTCCCGGCGGGCGGTGCGCCGCCGGGTCCGCCCCCGGATCAGCGCCGAGCAGGCCCCCAGCACCACGATGCCGATCAACGATATCCCCGCAGCGCCCCACGGTGCGGCCGCGTCCGCCCCGGCGGTGTCTCCAAGCATGTCCGGACCATATGGGCCGCGAGCCCAACAGCCGATCAAGCCCGGCACTTGCCGCGCCCAAGATGCTCATAGCGGCATTGACCATGAACACCATCCCCAACACTGGGGAATGCCCGGGCCGCCGCCCCGCCCGACCATGAAGGAGCTCGCACCACTAACAGGGGGAGGCAAACCCGTGACAAGCATCGCGACCCCGGCCCGCCGCCAGATCGAGCGGTTCCTGGAGTTCTCCGACCACGTCGGCGGCCTGAACGAGGCCGACGTGCTGGCACTGCTCCGCGACCGGGGCATCACCACGCTGGAGGCGCTCGTCAGCAAGGCCGTCAACGCGCCCCGCTCCGCCCCGCCCATCCAGATGGACGCGGCCCAGGCATTGAGCAGGCCCGCGGCCGCCTCCACCCAGCCCGTCACCCACCCCGCGCCCGCCATGGCGGTGGTCGTGGACGGCGTCGAACACGACCCCCGCGACCTGTCGCGGTTCGACGGCCGTCCGCTGACCTACATCTACGGCACCGAGCGCCTGGTCGCGCTGACCGACGACAGCGCGCTCAACGGCGCGGCGTGGGCGGCCTCGCAACTGCGCGCGGCCGACCCCCGCCCTGCGACGCAGGGCCAGGTCCAGATGTTCGAGCACGTGGACTACGGCGGCGACTGGTTCTGGTGCGGCGCCCGGCAGGCGCACAACGACCTGACCAGCGTCCACCACGGCCCGCTCCACCTGCACGACTGGAACGACGTCATCAGCTCCATGGGCAGCACGAACAACTCCGTCCGCTACTACGAGCACATCAACTTCAGCGGCAGCTCCCTGTTCGTCCAGCCCTTCGCCGACATCCCGACCCTCGTCCCCAGCGGATGGAACGATCGCATCTCCTCCGTCTGGAACCTGGGCTGACCGCCCGGCCGCGGCAGCAGGACGGCACCACCACCTGCCCGCGGCCGACCGAACCCCTCCGCCCCGGCGAGCCGTAGCGAGAACGCCGCCGGGACCCGCGAGCCCGCTCTGCGCGAGCGGGCTCGCGGCTTTTCTCGGCAAGGTCCTACTGGCGCTGCTGCCCCAGCAGTTTGGCGAGGATCGCGCTCAGCTGGCTGCGCTCGTCGCCGGTGAGAGCGTGGAAGGTGTCGTCGAGGAACGCCGGGATCGAAGCCTGGGCGGCGGCCAGCCGTCGCCGCCCCGAGTCGGTGATGGTGACGGCGTAGGAACGCCGGTCACGCGGGTTGCGCTCCCTGCGGACGTGGCCCTCCCGCTCCAGGTCGTCGCAGACGCCGACCATGACGCTGCGGTCGATCCGCAGCTCCTCGCTGAGCGTCTGCTGGGAGCAGGGGCCGACGGCGTCGAGCATCTGGAGCACGAGATGCTGACCGACCCCGAGCCCTTCCTCGGCGGCGTGCGCGTCGGCGGCGCGGGCCACGGCGGACGAGGCCCGGCACAGCGCGATGTCCAGCCGCTCGGCGGCGAGTCGCGGGAAGTACGCCGCCCCACGGTCCGTCGCCCTGGTCGTCGCCGCCATCGCTCTCCTTCCGGGTGAGCCGCCAGTCTAGCGCACATCCATCTCCTCTCAGATCGTTTTACATAAGATGATTGGCTGTCAAACGGTCTGCCTGCCGCCCGGTGTCGCCGCCGATGAGCGATGATGGCGATCATGGCATTGATGACGGAGTTCACGGAGTTGTTCGGGGTTCGGCATCCGATCGCGCTGGCCCCGATGGGCGGCTCGGCCGGCGGAGCGCTGACCGCGGCCGTCTCCAACGGCGGCGGGCTGGGGCTGCTGGGCTCCGGAAACGGAGACCCGGACTGGCTGGCCCGTGAGCTCCCGATCGTCACGCGGAGCACCGACCAGCCGTGGGGTGTCGGCTTCCAGGTCTGGGCGACCGGCGTCGGCGCGGTCGAGCGGGTGCTGGAGCACGGCCCCAGGGCGGTGATGCTGTCCTTCGGCGATCCGCGTCCGTTCGCCGAGCGCGTCCGGGCCTCCGGCACGGCACTGATCATTCAGGTCACCGACCTGGAGGAGGCGCGGCAGGCGATGGACGCGGGCGCCGACGTCATCGTGGCGCAGGGCACCGAGAGCGGCGGGCACGGGGCCCGGCACGGACGGTCGACGCTGCCGTTCGTACCGGTCGTGGTGGACCTGGTGGCTCCGGTGCCCGTGCTGGCCGCGGGCGGGATCGCCGACGGTCGCGGCGTGGCCGCGGCGCTGGCTCTGGGCGCCGCCGGGGCGCTCATCGGCACCCGATTCCAGGCCACCGCCGAGGCCCTGGTCGACCCTTCGGCCGCCAGGTCGATCGTCGAAGGCCGCGGGCAGGACACCAGCCGCAGCCGGGTGCTGGACATCGCCCGCGGCTCCAAGTGGCCCTCGAAGTACACCGCCCGTACTCTCGGCCACCCGTTCATCGATCGATGGCTGGGCCGGGAAGCGGACCTGGCCGGGGATCCCCAGGCCAGGCAGGACTACCAGGACGCCGTGGCACGCGGGGATGTGCCCGCGTTGCCGGTGTGGGCCGGCGAGGCCGTCGATCTCATCACGGACCTGCCGCCCGCGGCCGACCTCGTCGCCCGCCTGGCCGCGCAGGCCGAGAACGCGCTGGCCCGCGCGGGCAGAAAGCGGCCGGAAAGCTGAGCGGCTTCCGGCGTCAGGCGGCGGCGGCCGGTACGAGGCGGCGGTTGCGTACGAGCCAGATGGCGCGCTCCAGGTCGGGAGTCATGTAGCGGTCGTCGCCCAGAGGGGTGATGTGCTGCCGGATCTCCGCGTGCAGGGACCGCGTGACGGCGCCGAGCGGCAGGCCCTCCATCTTCTGCGCGATGAGGTCGATGCCCTGGGCCGCCATCATGTACTGGACGGCCAGGACGACCCCGAGCCGGTCCAGGTTCTGCTGCAGGTTCCTGACCGAGGCCATCGCCATCGTGTTGTGGTCCTCCTGCCCGTCCTTGACCGGCCGGGACAGCGTTCCCGCCGGCGTGGCCCTCACCTGCATCTCCGGGACCAGCGCGGCGGCCACCGTCTGCACCTGCACCATGCCGGAGTTGAGGCCGACGGTCCCGCCGGCGAGGTTGGCGGGCAGGCCGTAGCTCCACTTGGGCGACAGCAGCCGCCCCGACAGCTCCTGCGACAGCACCCCGACGTCGGTGATCTCCGCGTTCAGGGTGTCGGCCAGGTGCCCCATGATGGAGGCGTCCCAGTTGCCGCCCATCACGAACTCGTACCCCTGACCGTCCCCGCGCAGGAAGACCAGCGGGTTGGAGGTCGAGGAGTTGGCCTCCCGCACGAGTGCGCGGCGCGTCTCGGCCAGCGCGTGCCGCAGGCCGGCCAGGATGTGCGGCGCGGCCCGCACCGACACCGCGTCCTGGATGCGCGGCTCGTAGTTCGCCGGGTCGAGGCGCTTGCGGCCCTCCTCCGTCATCCAGCCCGAGCCCGCCACCATCGCGCGCAGCCGCGTGGCCACCGCGTCCTGCTCGGGGATGTGGCGTTCCTTGTGGGTACGCGCGTCGAGCGAGCCCTGCTCGGCCCTGGTCGCCTCCATGAACAGGGCGAAGGCTCCCTCCGCCTGGTCGGCGAGCGTGGTGGCCCGGTAGACGGCGTTCATCAGCACGGCGGCCACGACGGTGCTACCGCTGATGATGGGCAGCGCCTCCCCCGCCTGGAAGACGAAGTCCCTGGGCAGCCCGGCCTGCGGCAGGATCTCGGAGGCGGGCCCCTCCCTGCCCAGGTAGCGTACCGGCGCGTTCTCGCCGGCCGCCGCGAGTCCCGCGGCGGCCTGCGGCTGGAGGTCCCCGGTGCCCAGCGACCCGATCTGCGGCATCCGCGGGATGACTCCGGCGTTGACCATGGACAGCAGGCGCTGCGGCACCTCGGGCCGCACCCCGTACGTTCCCCTGGCCATCTGGTTCGCCTTGAGGATCAGGGCCAGCTTGGCCACGTTGTCGGGCAGCGGCTCGCCGACGCCCGCGGCGTGGGAGCGCAGGACGTTGTGCTGGAACTGCTCGGCCTGTTCGGGCGTGAGGGGGCGGTCCTTCAGCGGCCCGAGCGCCTGGTTCCAGCCGTACACGCGCTGGTTGGCCAGGGCGGCCAGCGCCCCCTGCCGGGTCTGGTTCATGGTTGCCGGCACGGTCGCCGCGAGCTGTGCGGTGACGGGGCGGCCCGAGAGGACCGCGAAGGCGTCCCGCAGCGAGAAGGAGCTTCCGTCCAGGACCAGGCTCAGCGGCCGCGGCGGCGGCGCCGCCGCGGGCGGGCGTTCGGGGGTGGCGACGGCCTGGCCCGGTACGAACATGGCGACGAGCAGGGCCGCACCCGCGGCTGCTCGTCCGACTCTGGTGGTCAACGTGTCCCCCGGCCTTCGCGACGCGGATCAGCAACGCTCCCTTTTAGACACGGGACGGGACGGCGTAGAAGACGGCTCGGCAATGGCGGGACAAATGCTGACTCACCCTCGACCGGTCCGTGACAGGCCGTGTTCGAGGTGACCCGATACCTTGCCACACAAGGTATCGGGTCGTACTTTGGTCATATGCCTGAGGACACCGAGGCGACGCCGGGCTCGGCCACCGTCGCCCGCCTCCGCCGCGAGCTCGCGCGGGGCACGACCGAGCTGGCCGTGCTGTCCGTCCTCGACGTCCGCCGCCGGTACGGCTACGAGCTGCTGAAACTGCTGCGGCAGGCGGGTGAAGGGGTCCTTGAGGTCAAGGAGGGCACGCTCTACCCGCTGCTGCACCGGCTCGAGGACGCCGGCCACATCCTCGCGACCTGGGAGGCGGAAGGGCGGGCCAGGCCGCGCAAGTACTACGTCATCACCCCGGACGGTCGCACATACCTCGCCATGCTGCGGGCCGAGTGGACCGGCCTGGTGGACGCCATGCGACAGCTACTCGACACCCTTGGCGAGGTGCAGGAATGAGCGACGAACAGCAGATCATCGACGACTACGCGGAAAGGGCCGGACGGCACCTGACCGGCCCGGCCCGGGAGAGGGTGAAGGCGGAGCTCGTCGATCACCTGTCCGACGCGGCGGAGGCGGGCGAGCTGGCCGAGGCCCTGAGCCGGCTCGGCACCCCGGAAGAGGCGGCGGCAGCCTTCGCCGAGATCGACTCAACGCCGCCCGCCCGCGTGGACGTGCGGTTCGTCGCCGTGCTGATCGACAACCTGCCGCTCGTCGGCGTCACGATCGCGCTGCTCGTCCAAGGGCTCGGCCGGATGGCCGAGCAGGGAAGCGCGTTCAGCCTGGCGTTCCCGCCCTTCGTGTACGTCAAGGTCGGCGGCGTCTGCGTGTCCACGGCACCCCAGGGGTGCGGAATCGCCGCCTACGACTCCGCCGGGCTGCTCTACGCCCTGGGCGTCCCGCTCGCCATGGCCTGGTCGATCGTCGGGCTGGGGCTGCTGGAGGCGTGGACCGGCACGACGCCGGGCAAGCGCGCCATGAAATTACGGGTGGTGACCGAGGCCGGGCTGCGCATCCGTCCGGTCGCCGGCATCGTGCGCAGGCTCAGCCTGCTGCTGGGGCCGTTCGCCTGGCTGGACTGGGCTCCCGTCGTGTGGGGCGACCGGCGGCGGGTGCTCGATCACCTGGTCGCGACCAAGGTCGTCAACGCCCAGGTCAACGACGTTTCCGCGGGGTAAGCGGGGGGATGATTCCGAACCGTCTGAGATCGCGGCAACCGGGGGTAAGCGTGCCAGTTACTGGACAACAAGGGAGCTGGCTGTGGGCTCGGGACTTTGACGGGATATTCACCCATACGGTCACTGTTCAGGTCGCCAACCGCGACACTTTCGCGGAAATCGCGTTGTTCGACGACCGGGCGATGGACAAGGAACTCCATGTGGCGAAGTGCGCGATCACTCAGATCGTCAGTGCCGGCGGCGTCGAAAACTGGGACATCGGGCTGACCGGCGTCTTCAATCCAAACGCGTTCCGGAGGAATGTCACGAGCATCACGTTCGGGGCGCTGGCCACCAACTCGCGGGCCGCCGCGCGGTGGATGCTGACCTTCTGGTCTTAGGGGGAGTGATGGAGTTCCATGTCGATGCGCGGGAGGGCGAGGAGCCGCACCACCAGTGGTGTCTGGTGTACGAGGTCGGGTCGTCCCGGGTCGTCCACCTGCACCAGCACATCGCCATCAGCCCGGACGCGGCCCTGGCGAAGGAGCAGTTGGCCGAGGCGGCTCTGGCGCAGGTGCCGTCCGGTGTCCCCCGGGAGCGCCTTGCCGTCGCGCACCCGGATCCCGGCGTGGAACTGGGCCCGGACATGACCTACGTGATCGATCCGGAATCGGGCCGGGTGACCGCCAGGCCGGACGCGAAGACGTTCTACGAGACGCGCTGAGCCGGGTCCCGCGTGCTCATGCCGGTGCTGCGGCCGTGGCGGCGCGGAGCTTGCGCGGGTGCAGCAGCTTGGCCCGCGACACCAGGATGCCGCCGGCGGACCCGGCGTCCTGGAGGGCGGCCGTGAGCCAGTCGACGCTCACCGGCTGGCCGTCGCCCTGCTTGATCAGCAGATCGCCGGCGGCCCGGGTGGAGCTCAACGCCCTCAGCCAGGGATGGACCCACGTGGGGACCGGGAAGGTGACGACATCGCCTCGATCGTCGCGCATGGTGACGAGCACCAGCGGGCAGTCCGAGCCGTGACCCACGGCGTGCAGGTCCTCGCTGGTCAGGCTGGCCAGCGTGGCCACGCTGGCGCCGGTGGCCTCGATCAGGGCGACGGCCACCGCCTCCGCCACGCGGCCGTCCGCGGCCAGCCGGGAGGCGCCGTGGCGCAGCAGCCGCCGCTCCTCGCGCGTGATCGTGGGCGACCGGGGCTCGTCGGCAGGCATGGAACCGCCGTCGCCCTGCCGGATCGCGCCGATCGACCAGGCGAACCAGTAGAACGAGGACAGGGCGCGGTGCTTCCTGGCCACGGTCGCGCCGGAGAGGGCCCGGCCGGGGTTGCGTACACCGATGGTGAGTGCGCCGATCCGGGCCTGCTCGCAGTAGGCGTCCAGGTGATCACCGGTGGCGGCGAGCAGCCCCAGGCCCGGCTCCACGGCCTGCAGCCAGCGCAGGAACCCGGCCAGGGTCTGCAGGCACGCCTGCCGCGTGGCCGTGCTCGGCCGGTCCAGCAGCCAGGCGGCCACCGTCCGCCGGGTGTGACAGTCCAAGGCGTCGAGGAGCTCGACGTCGGCACGGGGCCGCAGTCCGGCGATCTGCCCGACGCCGGGCACGGCTTCCGCGCGCGGAGGCGGCGTCCCGGGCCCGCGGCGGCGCGCGGCTCGGGTCCCGGCCGGGTCCTCGTCGGCCGGCGCGTCTGCTCCTCCGGCGGGTGCGTACGACATGCTCACCACGCGCGCGCCGGTGAGGCTTCGGCGCGGCGGGGTCGTCCCGCGCCGGTGGCGCACGGCAGAGCCGCATGGCCGCGCGTCGGCGACGCGGCCGTCGCGTTCGCTGCCGCGGCCGTCGCGCAGACATGACCGCCGCAGCCGGCACTCAGACCAATCATCATCGTGTTGATCTTCTCATGGATGGAGACGCGCTGTCGCATGCGATCGATCCCACGGGCCGCCCTTCCTGAAGGCGTCTAAAGCGGTCTGCATGCGGACGTCAGGGTGCTGAAAGAGCGTTGCAGGCGCTCTGCCCATCAATGGTGACGCAAGCCTTCGTCAGCCTTCGTCACCCAGGAGAACCCGATGAAGCGCACCATCGGAACGCTGCTCGCCGCCACCGCCACCGCCGGGGCCCTCGCCGTCGGCGTCCCCGCCCTCAGCGCCGCCGCGGACGCCTCGACCGCGTCCTCCGCCGGCGCGCTCGACGGCCTCAGGCAGGCCCGGCCCTTCCTGTTCACCTACACCTTCAACGGTCACCTCAAGGTCGCCGGCGGCAATTTCACCGTCGACCGCCGCGTCTACCTGGCCGTCAAGTACAACACCGGCCGAGTGGCGTTCTCCAGGTGGGAGATCGCCCGGCCGCATGCCGTCACTCCCGGCGGGGCCGTCTACGTGGAGACGACGATCGCCGCTCCCTGCGCCGGGAGCAAGAACGGGTACGCGCAGGCGTACGACGAGGCCACCCGGACCTGGTCCCCTCGCCTGCAGGTGACGATCTGCCAGCGGATCGACTGACACTTGTCGCTCTTTTCCGTGACATATCAATCACAATGGGTAACAACATTGCGGGGATGCCACACGGGGAGAGCCGATGAAGGGATACGACGTCGAGGGACCGGCGCTGGAACTCGGGGCCCTGGTGCGCGAGGACGGCACCGCCGACCCCTCGGAACAGATCCGCATCTCTCTCGGCATGCTGAACCGGCACGGACTGGTCGCCGGCGCCACCGGAACGGGGAAGACCAAGACCCTCCAGCTCATGGCGGAGCAGCTCGCGGCCCAGGGAGTCCCGGTCTTCCTGGCCGACATCAAGGGAGACCTGTCGGGGCTCGCCTCGCCGGGCACGACATCCGAGCGCGTCACCCGGCGGGCCGCCGAGGTGGGGCAGACGTGGCAGCCCATGGCCTGTCCGGCGGAGTTCTTCTCCCTGGGCGGCCTGGGGACCGGAATCCCGATCCGCGCCACCATGACCGCGTTCGGGCCGACCCTGCTCGCCAAGGTCCTCGGGCTCAACGAGACGCAGGAGTCGTCGCTCGGCCTGATCTTCTATTTCGCCGACAAGCACGGGCTGCCCCTGCTCGACCTCAAGGACCTGATCGCGGTCATCCGGTATCTGACCGGCACCCCGGAGGCGCTGAGCGGGATCGGCGGGCTGTCGGCGGCCACCGCGGGCGTCATCCTCCGGTCGTTGACCAACTTCGAGGCGCAGGGGGCGGAGGCGTTCTTCGGCGAGCCGGAGTTCGACGTGCGCGACCTGCTCCGGGTGACCGGCGACGGCAAAGGGATGGTCTCCGTTCTCGAGCTGCCCGCCGTGCAGGACCGGCCGCAGCTGTTCTCCACCTTCCTGATGTGGCTGCTCGCCGACCTCTTCCACGTGCTCCCCGAGGTGGGCGACGTCGACAAGCCGAAGCTCGTGTTCTTCTTCGACGAGGCGCACCTGCTGTTCGACGACGCGTCCAAGGCGTTCCTGCAGTCGATCACCCAGACCGTGCGGCTGATCCGGTCGAAGGGCGTCGGCGTCTTCTTCGTCACCCAGACGCCGAACGACGTGCCGTCCGACGTGCTCGCGCAGCTCGGCGCGCGCGTGCAGCACGCCCTGCGCGCCTTCACCCCCCAGGACGCCAAGGGGCTCAAGGCCACCGTCTCGACCTTCCCCGCGTCCTCCTACGACCTGGAGCGGCTGCTCACCGAGCTCGGCATCGGCGAGGCCGTGGTCACGGTCCTGTCGGAGACGGGCGCGCCGACCCCCGTGGCCTGGACGCGCCTGCGCGCGCCGCAGACGCTCATGGCCCCGTCGAGCCCGGACGTGGTCCAGGGCATCATCGCCGCCTCGCCGCTGCAGCAGAAGTACGGTACGGCGGTCGACCGCCAGTCCGCCTACGAGATCCTGTCCGCGAAGCTGGCCGAACAGCAGCAAGCCGGGGAACCCGCCGCCGAGGCCCCACGCGAGCCGGCGCGGCCCAGGGAGCCGGCGCCGAAGCGGTCCACGCTGGAGAGCGTGCTGGAGTCGAAGGAGTTCCGCTCCATGGCGCGGTCGGCGGCCTCCGCCCTCGGCCGGGAGATCACCAGATCCATCTTCGGCACCGCCCGCCGCGGACGGCGCTGACCCGGAGCACGTCCGGCCAGGCCGTCCCCGTCGGGCCGGCGGCGAATCGGGCCCGGAGGTGACTCACGGTGATCGGCTTGGAGCGGAAAGCGGCTTTGCCCTCTTGACGGCGCGTGTAAGGTGCTCGAAGTCCCTGATCAGCATCCGCGACAAGGGTGATTCGCATGTCATACCCCTCCCACGATGGCTACGATCGCCGCCCGGCTCCGGCCCGGCCGAGGGTGAATCCCGCGCGAGTGTGGGGAGGCGGCGTGGCGGCCGCCGTGGTGGCCGCACTGATCGTGGTGGTCGGAGTCATGATCAGCAAGAGGCTGCTCGGCATCCGCGTCCTCACCCCCGACGGGGCGCCCGTCTACGGCAGCTCGGCGACCACGGGATACGCGATCTCGGCCGCCGCCCTTGCGCTCATCGCCACGCTGCTGCTCTACATCCTCATGCTGTCGACCCCGGAGCCGAACAGGTTCTTCGGCTGGATCGCCGGGCTCGGCACCGTCATCATCACGCTCCTTCCGTTCATGAGCTCCGCGGATCTCATCCCGCAGATCGCCACGGCCGTCATCAACCTGATCATCGGCGTCGCGATCGTCTCGCTGCTGGCGTCGATCGGGCGTACGGCCATCGAGGAGGTGCCGGATCAGGGCTCGTACCCGTACGAGCAGCCCCGCGGATACGACCAGCCCCGGGGGTACGAGCAGCAGCGGTACGAGCAGCCCCGGCACGAGCGGTCGCGCGAGTACGAGCAGCGCGGATACGAGCGCCGGGACCACAACCCGTACGACTGACCGCCCGGTCCGACCACCGGTTTCGGTTGCCGCAGAAGGCCTCGACCCGCGGGCGGGTCAGGTGAGGGCCGGGTAGTCGGTGTAGCCGCGGTGGTCGCCGCCGAAGAAGGCGGCCGGGTCGGGGGTGTTGTACGGACCGCCGGCCGCGAGGCGGGCGGGCAGGTCGGGGTTGGCCAGGAACATCGAGCCGAAGGCGATCATGTCGGCGGTGCCGTCCCCCACCAGGTCCAGCGCGTCGGGTCCGGTGGGGGCCGGATGCGTGAACGGGTTGAGGATGAGCGCGCCGGGCCAGTCCTTGCGCAGGCGGCGGGTCAGGTCGCGGTCCGCGCCTTCCACCAGGTGCAGGTAGGCCAGGTCGAGCGGGACCAGCCGGGCCATGAGAGCGCCGTACGTCTCCTCCACATCGTCCTCGGCGATGTCGTTGTACGGGTTGCCGGGCGAGAGGCGAAGACCGACCCGCTGCCCGCCGATCGCCCCGGCCACGGCGGTGGCCACCTCGGCGGCGAAGCGGATGCGGCCCTCGGCCGAGCCGCCCCAGGCATCGGTGCGGCGGTTGCTGTTGGGGGCGAGGAACTGCTGGATCAGGTAGCCGTTGGCGCCGTGGAGCTCCACCCCGTCGAACCCGGCGGCGATCGCGTTGCGGGCCGCGGCGGCGAAGTCGTCGACGGTCCGGCCGATCTCGGCCTCGGTCAGCTCCCTGGGAGTGACGAAGTCCTTGGGGCCCTCGTGGGTGTAGATCTGCCCCTTGGCCGGCACGGCGGAGGGGGCGACCGGGTGCAGGCCGTCGGGCAGGAGGCTGGGGTGGCCGATCCGGCCGGTGTGCATGATCTGCGCGAAGATCACACCGCCCGCGCCGTGGACGGCGTCGGTGACCTTCCGCCAGGCCGCGACCTGTTCGGCGGAGTGCAGCCCGGGGGTGTCGGGGTAGCCCTGGCCGACCACCGACGGCTGGGTGCCCTCGGTGACGATCAGGCCGGCGCCGGCCCGCTGCGCGTAGTAGGTGGCCATCAGCTCGGTCGCGCCGGCGCCGGGACCGTAGGCGCGGCTGCGGGTCATGGGGGCCATGACGATGCGGTTGGCCAGGCGCTTGCCGCCCAGTTCGTAAGAGTCGAATGCCGTTGGCATGATCACATTCCTTGTTGAGATGTACTACATAGCGTTACCTGTTCGAGCAAGTAAGTTCGCGGATCCATTCCGGATGGCCGCGTTATCCATGTCACGCATGGCGAGAAGCCGTTCCGATAGGATGAATGCTTGTTCGAGCAGCCACATTCACGGGAGAGGCCGATGGGCTCAGCGAAGAAAGGCGCCGAGATCGCGGCGACGGCCGGCACCCCGCTGCCGCCCTCCGTCCAGGCGGGCCCGCTCAACCACGCGATCATCCGCGTCGCGCGCCTGCACCGCATGCTCGCCGCCCAGCTCCTGCGCCGCGTCGGCCTCCACCCCAGCCAGGAGCTGGTCATGATGCAGCTGTGGGACCGCGGCCCCCAGCGTCAGACCGACCTGGTGCGCATGCTCGGCTCCGACGCCGCCACCATGACCCGCACCATCCAGCGCCTCGAGCACGCCGGCTTCGTCCGCCGCCGCCCCTGCGCCACCGACAGACGTGCCACCATCATCGAGCCCACCCCCGCCAGCCAGGCCCTGCGCCGCGAGGTCGAGAACATCTGGGCCGAGCTCGAGAGCAGCGTCGCCGGCGACCTTACCCCCGATCAGCAGGCCGACGCGCTCGACGTGCTCGAACAGATCGAGGCCGGCCTCGCCCGCGCCACCACGCAGAGCACCCTCACTCCTGGCCGGATCGGGGTACCAGGCGAATGATCGGCAGTTCCCGGTCGGTCTTCACCTGATACTGGGCGAAACGGGGCGCGGCGGCGACGATCTGCTGCCAGGCCTGTTCGCGTTCCGCGCCGTGGAGCTGCTCGGCGACCACCGGCACCGTGCGGCCGTCGACCTCGATCCGCACCTGGTCGGGGTGGGCGGCGAGGTTGTAGTACCACGCCGGGTTCCCCACCGCTCCGGCCGCCGAGGCCACGATCAGCCGGCTGCCGTCCTTCCAGGGGAACCAGCCGACCGGTGTCGTACGCTCCAGCCCGCTCTTGCGGCCGACGGTCGTCAGGATCAGGGCGTTGAAGCCCATGAACGTCCCGCCGCCCTTGCGCCGGAGCCGTCTGGCCATCAGCGCGTTCAGCCATCGGAACGCCCGGCCGGCCGGCCGGCGGGCGCCCCGGGTCCCCGCGGGGGTGTCGAAGCTCATGCGATCTCTCCATCATCGGTCGGGTGGACGGTGCGGCGGACCTCGACCTCGCGGTCGTGGCCGAACGGCAGCCCCTCCAGGTTGAAGCTCCACGACACCGCGGGGGTGATCCGCATGTAGGACGCGAGCCCGAACTGGCCCTGGCGTTCGACGAGTTCGGCGTCGCCGTAGATGCGCAGGTAGCGCGGCGTCCACGGATCGGTCGAGGGCAGGTCGTCGATGACGAGGGCGACCTTGGTGTTCCCGTCCCGCACGTTGCGGAACTTCCTGGTCCTGTCCGGATCGATGCCGCCGACGTACACGTGCGTCCCGTCGAAGTCGAACCCCACCGGCACCACGTCCGGCTGGCCGTCGTCCGAGACGGTGGCGATGCGGGCCAGTCGCTGGGACCGCAGGTAGCCGATCTCTTCTTCGCTGAAAGACATGCTGAACCCGTTCGTTAACGGAGCGTACTGTATGCGGCATTAACTATATGCCCCATGTACCGTAGTGCCGTGAACAAGACGGCGCAAGCAGGGCAGGAAGACGCGACGGAGGCCCGCCATATCGGCGACCCGCGGACGGACGTCGCCACCGCGCTGCACCAGCTCTCCACCCTGGTGCAGGGCATCTACCTCCGCGTCTCCGAACGCCACGACCTGACCCCGGTCCAGGCCAGGCTCCTGTGCGTCCTGCTCGACGGTCCCCGGGGCATGGCCGAGCTCGCGCAGGTCTTCGGCGTGGAGAAGGCCGCGCTCACCGGCCTCATGAACCGGGCCGAGCGGCGTGGTCTCGCCCAGCGATCAGCCGTGCCGGGCGACCGGCGCGCGCTGCAGGTGACGCTGACCGACGCCGGTCATGATGCGGCGATGGCGTTCCATGCCGAGGTCAGCGTGGAGCTCGACCGTCTCGTCTCACCGCTCGCGCCCGACGTCCGCGAGCGCTTCGGCGACACGATGGCCGAGATCATCGAGAAGTGCCGGGGGTCGGGCGGCTGCGCCGGACACCGCTGACCTCCGCGGGCCCCCGAAGGCTCAGAAGGCGTTCGTCCGGAAGGAGGAGCGGTAGGACTGCGGCGTGACGCCGACGACGCGCTTGAACCGCTCCCGGAACGCGGTGGCCGACCCGAACCCGGCCTGCGCGGCGATGCGTTCCACGCCGTGGTCGGTGTTCTCCAGCAGGAACTGCGCCCGTCGTACGCGTGCGCGCAGCAGCCACTGCAGCGGCGTGGTGCCGGTCTGCTCGCGGAAGCGGCGGCTGAAGGTCCGCTCGCTCATCCCGCCGCGCAGGGCCATCTCCGCCAAGGTCACCTCCTGGGCGAGGTTGTCCTCGATCCACGACAGCACCGGCTCCAGCAGCGACCCCTGAGGCACCGGCGGCTGGGCGTGGACGATGAACTGCGCCTGCCCACCCTCCCGTTCCAGAGGCATCACCGACAGCCGGGCCGAGTCCGCGGCGACCGCCGAGCCGAAGTCGCGCCGGATGATGTGCAGGCACAGGTCCAGGCCGGCGGCGGCCCCGGCCGAGGTGAGGATCTGGCCGTTGTCGACGTACAGGACGTCCGGCCGCACGTCCACCCGCGGGAACTGCTGGGCCAGCCGGTGCGCCGCCGCCCAGTGCGTGGTCGCGCTCAGCCCGTCCAGCAGCCCGGCCGCGGCAAGGGTGAACGCCCCCGCGCAGATGGAGGCGATCCGGGTGCCGGCGGCGGCAGCCGCGCGCAGGGCGTCGAGCACCTCCGGCGCGGGCGGGGCGGCCCGCTCGGAGCAGCCCGGCACGACGATCGTGTCCGCCTCCCGCAGCGCCCGCAGGCCGTGCGGGGCGATGAGCGTGAAGGCGCCGCTGGCCACCTGCGGCGTCGCGGCGCAGACCAGGATCCGGTACGGGCTGCGCCCGTCCGCCAGCCGGGCCCGCCCGAACACCTCGATGGGCGTCGCCAGGTCGGCCGCCACCACATGGTCCAGAGCCAGGACCGCCACCGTGTGCATGAGGACACGGTAGGCGCTCACGGGTTCGGGCCGGATGGCGGGAACCCGTGGGAAATTGTCGATCCAGCCCATGGGGAGCCGTGGTCGCGCGCTCTAGCGTTGCGCTGCGAGAACCGGAGAACCCCAACCACAGAACGGATTGCCACACCCCATGTCCGTCATCATGCCGATCGTCATCGGGCTGATCTGCGTTTCCCTCCTGTCCCTGATCCCCGAGCCGCATCGGCGCCAGGTCAACGCCGTGCTGGTCGGCGGGGCCGGCGCCGCCTACCTCAGCGGGGGCGGACTCGGGTACTGGGAGTTCGTCCTGCCGGTCGTCATGACCTACGTCGCCTACCGAGGGCTCGACAGCTGGACCTGGATCGGCATCGGCTGGCTGCTCCACACCGCCTGGGACGTCCTGCACCACCTCCAGGGGAACCCCCTCCTGCCCTTCGCCGCCCTTTCCTCCTTCGGCTGCGCCATCTGCGACCCGGTCGTGGCGCTGTGGTGCTTCGCGGGCGGGCCGTCGATCGTCACGTGGGTCCGCGCCCGCAAGGCCGCGACGCCGCAGGCATAGGGCCCCGGTCAGTCCAGCCCGCCGCGTTTGACCAGCTGGGCGGCGATGACGTTGCGCTGGATCTCGTTGGTGCCCTCGCCGACGATCATCAGCGGCGCGTCGCGGAAGTAGCGTTCCACGTCGAACTCGGTGGAGTAGCCGTAGCCGCCGTGGACGCGTACGGCATTGAGCGCGGCTCTCATGGCGGCCTCGGAGGCGAACAGCTTCGCCATGCCGGCCTCCATGTCGCAGCGCGCGCCGCTCTCGTAGCGCTCGGCGGCGTGCAGGATGAGCTGGCGGGCGGCGGTGAGGTCGGTGGCCATGTCGGCGAGGTGGTTGCCGACGGCCTGGTGCTTCCAGATGGGCTTGCCGAAGCTCTCCCGCTCCTGCGCGTAGCGCAGGGCGTCGTCGAACGCCGCCCGGCCCACCCCCAGGGCCCGGGCGGCGACCTGGATGCGGCCGACCTCCAGACCCTTCATCATCTGCGCGAAGCCCCGGCCTTCCTCGGCGCCGAGCAGGGCGGTGAGCGGTGCCCGGTGGTCCTCGAAGACCAGCTCGCAGCTCTCGACGCCCTTGTAGCCGAGCTTGGGCAGGTCGCGCGAGACCGTCAGGCCCGGCCCGTGTTCGATGAGCAGGATGGAGATGCCCTTGTGGCGCGGCCGCGCGGAGGGGTCGGTCTTGCACATGAGGGCGATCAGCTGGGAGCGACGGGCGTTGGTGATCCACGTCTTGGCGCCGTTGACCACGTAGTCGTCGCCGTCCCGGCGGGCGGTGGTGGTCATGGCCTGCAGGTCCGAGCCGCCGCCGGGTTCGGTCAGCGCCATGGTCGCGCGGATCTCGCCGGTCGCCATCCTGGGCAGGTAGTGGTCCTTCTGCTCCTGCGTGCCGAAGGCGAGGATGAGCTTGGACACGACGGTGTGCCCGCCCATGGCGCCGGCCAGGCTCATCCAGCCGCGGGCGAGCTCGGCGGTGACCAGGGCGTAGCACGGCATGGACACCGGGGCCTCGCCCCAGGGTTCGGGGATGGCCAGGCCGAAGATGCCCAGCCGCTTCATCTGCTCGATGAGCTTGTCCGGGTACGCGTTGGCGTGTTCCAGGTCGCGGGCGACGGGCCGGACCTCCCGCTCGACGAAGTCGCGGACCGTGTCGACGACGGCTTGTTCCTCGGTGGTGAGCATGAGTCCTGCGTCCTCTGCTGATCTTGTGGCCGGCGCCGAGCACCCCGCCCGAACCGGCGGCGGTGATCGGCCATCTAACGAACCATGACAGCAGACCCGCTGCGTCCGGGGGATCCGTCGAGGCTGGGCCGCTACCGGCTGGCGAGCAGGCTCGGCTCGGGCGGCCAGGGCGTCGTCTACGAGGGCTACGACGAGGCGGCCAACCGCGTGGCGGTCAAGGTCCTGCACGCGTACCTGTCCGGCGACTCTCCCCTGCGCCGCCGCTTCACCCGGGAGGTGACCGCCGCGGGGCAGGTGGCCTCGTTCTGCACCGCCCGCATCCTGGATCACGACCTCGGAGGCGAGCGCCCCCACATCGTCAGCGAGTTCGTGCCCGGCCCGAGCCTGCGCGCGGCGGTGACGGAGGGGGCGCCGTTCTCGGGTGACCCGCTGCACCGGCTGGCCGTGGGCGTGGCCACCGCGCTGGCCGCCATCCACCAGGCGGGCGTGGTGCACCGCGACCTGAAGCCGGAGAACGTCCTGATGGGGCCCGACGGGCCACGAGTGATCGACTTCGGCATCGCCAGGGCGGCGGGCCTGTCGATGACCTCGACGGGCGAGCTGGCCGGGACCCCGATGTACATGGCGCCGGAATTGTTCTCCGGGGGCCGGGCCGAGCCGGCGGCCGACGTGTTCGCCTGGGGTTCGGTGGTGCTGTTCGCCGCGACGGGGCGCGACGCGTTCACTGCCCCGACGACGATCGCGGTCATCAACCGGCTGCTCAACCACGACCCTGACGTCGATGTCCTGCCCGAGGGGCTGCGCGAGCTGGTTCGCGCCGCGCTGTCCAAGGACCCGGCCGCGCGTCCTTCCGCGCAGCGCCTGCTGCTGACGCTGCTGGGCGGCGAGCGCGCGACGCTGGCCGAAGGCGCCGAGGCCGCCGCGGGGGTGCGCCCTTCCGGCGGGCGGGCCGCCGACCCGGCGCTCGGCGCGGTGGCCGAGCGGTTCTACGCCGGGCTGCCGGCGTCCGAGCGCGAGGTCGCGCGCGATCTGCTGCTGCGGCTGGTGGACGTTCGCGACGGCGACGAGGCGCCACGTACCGCCACTCTGGACGAGCTGATCGAGGTACGGCAGGAGGCCGCCGAACGGGTGCTCGCCGCGCTCGAGGAGGCCACGCTGGTCCGCCGCCAGGGAGACGGGGTCGTGATCGGCAGCGCCGCCCTGCTGTACGCCTGGCCCCGGCTGCACGAGTGGGTGACCGGCGACCGCGACGCGCTCGGACGCCACCGCGAGCTGGGCGAGGCCGCCCGCCGCTGGGCCCGTGGCGGCCGCCGCCCTGAGGACCTCCTCCGCGGCACCGCCCTGCGCCACGCGCTGGACTGGACCGGCGCCACGCATCTGACCCTGAACACCACGGAGCGCGAGTTCGTCGAGGCGAGCAGGGCCGGGTCGGCGCGGCAGAGCAGGCTGCGGCGCCTGGTCACCACCGGCGTGGCGGTCCTGCTCGTCGCCTCGCTCACCGCCGGCACCCTCGCCTGGCAGCAGTCGCTCAGGAGCGACGAGGCCGGCAAGCGCCTGGCCGAGGAGAGGTCGCAGGCCGCGGCGCGGCGGGTGGCGCTGCAGGCGGACGCGCTGCGCGGGACCGACCCGGTGAAGGCGATGCTGCTCAGCGTGGCGGCCTACCGCATCGCGCGGGTTCCCGAGGCACGTTCGGCGGTGCTGAGCTCGCTCGCCCAGCAGGAGCAGTCGGTCTTCACGGATCCCGCCCCGGCCAACGAAGGGCGGGCGCTGAGCCCCGACGGGCGGACGCTGGTCAGCGCGGGCGCCGGCCGGGTGACCGTCTACGACGTGGCGACGGGGCGGCCGGTCAGGACCTTCGGCGGCATCGGCGAGGCGCCCGTCACCGCCGCGGTGGGTCCGGACGGTGACACGCTGGCGCTCGCGGGGGGCGGCATGCTGGAGCTGTGGAGCCTGCGGACCGGGCGGCGGCTGGGCGAAGGCGGCTGGATGCCCGCAGGCTCGACGAGCTACGACGGACGCCCGGCGAGCCTGGAGTTCAGCCCCGGCGGGGGCTACATCGTCGTGCGCGCCAACCTGGGCGGGCCGTACGTCGCGCTGTGGAACGTGGCACGGCGGGCGCTGGAGAAGCAGGACGGCTACGTGAGCCACGCAAGTGTCGGCCCCGGCGACCGCTTCGCCGCCCTCGAGATCACCGAGCACGACACCGTGACGACGCTGCGGGCGTTGCCGGGAGGGGGAACGCCGGCGGGCAAGCGGCTCCCCGGCCGTGGCCTGCCGGGGCAGGTCACGGCCATCAGCCACGACGGCGCGCTGGCCGCTGTGGGCGGGCGGAAGGGCACGACGCTGTGGAGCCTGTCCACCGGCACGCGGGACCGGCGCAGCTTCCCCGGCCCGGGCACCGAAGCCGTCTTCAGCGACGACGGCCGCTTCCTGATCGCCTTCGACAACTGGGCGGGCGGCCGCATCACCCTGTGGCGGCTGAGCGACGCGGCCCCGCTCCTGCGGCTCACCGTCGCGTCCGAGATCGTCGGGGCCCCGCGGTTCGGCCCGGGGAACCGTACGCTGAGCATCCTGGACGACGCCGGGCAGGTGACCACCTACGACATCAGCCGGCAGACCGGCCCTCGGCGCGTCGTGCCCGCCGGCGCTCTGCAGCCGCGGTTCACCGCCTCGGGGAGCCTGCTGCTCGCCCGGACGGGCGACGCCGTGCGCGGCTGGTCGGTGCCCGGGTTCGCCGAGACCCGGCGGCTCGGCGTCGCCAGGAAGGGCGAGCCGATCATGCGGGTCAGCCCCGACGGGCGCACGGTCGTCACGATCTCCTCGGAGGACCTCACCACGGGACCCACGTTCTGGGACGCGGCATCCGGGCGGAAGCTGGGTTACCTGGCTCTGCAGTCGGCGGACGTCAGGGCGGACATGCAGATCAGCCCCGACGGCCGGCTGCTCGCCCTCAGCTCGGCCATGGCCAACGACTACACCGGCGCGGGCGAGGTCGTGGTCATCGACATCGCGCGGCGCGAGCGGGTCATGCGGTTCGGCCCGGTCGCGGGCGGCCCGCTGTCCTTCAGCTCCGACGGCCGGTTCCTGGTCACCGCCGACGCCGCGGGTGCCGACGTCATCGACCTGGTCTCCCGCAAGGTGCTCCCCCGCGGGCAAGGCCCCGGGACGCTGGCGGTGGGGTGGATGGTCCTCGCGCCGAAGGGTCCGCTCGGCGTCTCGCCGTACGGGAGCAGAGCGGTGGTCCTGTGGGACACCCGCACCTGGCGTACGACGGGTCAGGTGTTCAGGGTGCCGGGAGACGTCGTGGGGGCCAGGTTCTCCCCCGACGGGCGGATCCTGGCGGTCGCCCACGACACCAGGGTGACGATGTTCGACACGGTCGCGGGCCGGCAGCTCGGCGCCGCCTGGACAGTGACCACCGGGGCGTTCGATCCGTACGAGCTGGATGACCTCATGCCGGCGCTCGCCTTCACGGCCGACGGCTCGGCCCTGCGCGTGGTGGGGCTCGACGGCGCGTTCCAGGAGCTTCCGGTCGACCCCGCGCCGGCCGTCCGGATCGTGTGCGAGCGGGCGGGCCGCCGGCTCACGCAGGCGGAGTGGCGCGAGCATGTGGGAGCCGACGTGGGTTATCAGGAGGTCTGTCCCGCTTAGGTGAGGGTTACCCCATGGCGGACTGGAGAGCCGGCTTCAATGCTTCCAGCGGCCGGGTGCGACATGTTCGTTGTTGGAGGGACCATGTCGAACTCAGACGATCACCTCGTCAGCCGCTTTCTCGGCGTCCGGGCTCCCGGCGCCGCCATCGAGACCAGTTACCCGCACTTCGGCGCCTTCACCCCGGACGAGCGTGCCATCGGCCGGGGTCCGCGCGATTGCCGGCCGGCCACGCGGACCCGCACGGCCGGCGGGGGCAGTCCAGACCACCAGCACTGATATCGAATTGGTTATCCCCCTGGACACATATCGATATTGGACATGACCCGGTGGCTTCTGCTCTCCTCTTGCAGTGCAGATCGAGAATGAGGGGACGACCGAGCCGCAGTGCCCCGACGTCCTCCGGCAGGCATCGGGATCGTGAGAACGACCCGGCCCATGGCGCCGAGCACGTCCGCCCCGCATCCGAGCCGACCGCTCGCCGGGGACCCCGCGCCTCCGGTGCGCCCGCCGGGCAACGGCCGCCACGTGCTCGCCGTCGTCGTCGGAGTGCAGCTGGCCATCTCGATCGGGTTCTTCGCGGTGATGGCGCACCTGGTCACGTACCTGCGCCACGACCTCGGCCTGCTCGCCGGCACCATCGCCGTGGTGCTCGGGGTGCGCGTGGCGCTGCAGAACATGCTGTTCCTGCCGGCCGGCGCGATCACCGACGCGGTGGGACCGGCCCGCGCGGGAGCGCTGGCCTGCGCCCTGCGGGCGGCCGGTTTCGGCCTGCTCGGAGTCATCGACGGGCCGGCCGGGTTGCTCTGCGCGGCGGCGGTCCTGGCGGTGGGCGGGGCCCTGTTCCACCCGGCCGCCCAGTCCCTGCTTGCCGGGGTGCGGCCCGAACGGCGTGCGAAGGGCTTCGCGGCCTACGTCGTCGCCGGCCAGTTAGGGGCGGTGGCCGGCCCACCCGTCGGGCTGGCCCTGCTGGCCGGCGGATTCGGGCTGCTGTCCGCGGCGGCGGCGGGCGCCTGGGCGGTCGGCGCCGTACTGTTCCTGCTGCTGCCGGCCGAACGCGGCGCCGGCCGTCTCCACGTACGCAGGCTCACCGGTGGCGTGTCGGCGGTGCTCCGAGACCGAGACTTCCGGCGCTTCGCCATGACCGCCGCGCCGACGACGCTGCTCGCCGACCAGATCGTCACCGTGGTCCCGCTCAAGGAGGTCGGGGCAGGCTCGACGACCCTGTTCTTCTGCGTGGTGGCGGTCGCCATGGCCGCGGTCCAGCCCTGGTGCGCGGCCCGCGGGCGAGGCGAACGTCCCTGGGTGCTCAGAAGCGGCCTGGTCTGTGCCGGCCTCGGCTACCTGGCACTGCTCGCGATGCCCTCCGGCGAGGGCGGTCACCTCGCCATCCTCCTGGTGGCCGCGGTGCTGCACGGGCTGGCCCAGGGGCTGATGCAGTCGGCGCTGTTCCAGACGGTCACGCGGTGCGCGCCGTCCGGACGGTTCGGGGTCTATTTCGGCCTGCTCAGCTTCGTCGCCGGGGTGGTCACGTTGGCCGGCGGGTTCGTGGTCGGCCGGCTGTTCGACGCCGGGGGCGGCGTGGCGGCCATGGCGCCGGCGGGGCTCGCGCTGATCGCGGTGCTCTCCGCCGCCGTCCTGCGGCTTCCCGCGAGCACGACGGGTCGTGATCTTCGCTGACGACACCCGCACCCATTCGAGGCTGCGCGAGCTGATCCCCGACTGATAGCGTGGGGATCGCGAGGCCATGGGAGGGCTTCCTTCTCACTTTTGGAAAAAGTCATCTAGCCTTCCCGCTTTCCTCGCGTCCAGGCCGTGAGACATTCTGCGGGCTCCCTGCGAGCCAGGGGCCCGCAAGGGTCTATGGCCGATCAGGCGCTTCCTCCACACTTCGCCGATGCCATTCCGCCAGCTCCACCAGCAACCCATCGGCGGCCCCACCGAACATCGCCGCGAGCGCTTGTTCGCTGTCCACCACCACGACGGTGTCGAGCAGGTCCGCCCGCAGCCTCGCCGCTCTCGGATCCCCGGCGCCGTCAGGGTCGAAAGCGGTGGCGGCCAAGAACAAACCGCCGACGCCTGCCAAGGTGCCGGCCTGGTGGGCCTGGGTGCCGAGCACCGCGGAAGCGTTCGCCGGCGCGGCAGGCAGTGCCGGCTGACCGTCGCGGAGCAGAAGCGCGAGCGGTCGGACGGGGACCGTTTCCCCTACCTCGCCGTCCGGCACATGAGCGCCGCCGTCGCGGCCGCGTGTCACACCGGACGGATATCCCCATGGCCGACCGCTGTCCTGGTCCTGCACACTCGCGCGTGTGAACAGACCCCCCTCGGCATCGACGACAAGGTCTCCAGGCTGCCATCGCTCGCCATCGAGCGGTGCGTGCGTGTCCTTCATGGTGGGCAGGGTACGCCCCGACTACGACAAATGACCCGACAAGACGTACGCATCTTGATCGGCATCCCGCTCATATCGGAGGTCAGCCGTCGACGAGGATCGGGTGGCGGGGCGGGCCTTCGGCAAGGAGGGCGGCCAACAGGTGCGGCAGTCCGGCGGGGCGCAGAAGATCGGCGGTCCCAGCCAGTTCTTGCGCCGTCCACCAGCGGTGGCCGGTGATGCTCGCCCTCTCGAAGTCCTCCATGCGGGTGGTATCGATCTCCGAGATGGGAATGCGGGCCAGGTAGTAGCGCTGCCGGACCTCATAGGTGACGCCGCCCCTCTCCGTGGTCCAGGGGCGTCCTCTCCACACCTCCGGCCCCAGCGCCACATTCGCCAACCCGGTCTCCTCGCGCAGCTCACGCAGTGCCGCAGCTTGATGGTTCTCCCCGGGCTGGAGACCGCCGCCGGGGGTGTACCAGCGAAGCGTGCCATCGCGTTGGTCACGGCTGGAGAACAGCAGGAGCCGATCGGCGTCGTCGATGAGAACGACACGTGCACTGGGACGCGAGACCAAGCCATCCGCCGTTTCCACCACGATCATTGTCTCCCCTGAAAGCAATCCTCTCCAGCCCTTCGGTGCCCCCGCTCGTCGGATGTTCAAAGGCCTGAGGTCAAGAGCTCCGGCCCCCTCGGTCAGACGGCCGCTCCTGGGCCTGGCAGCAGGTCGACGTCGCCGGCGTGCATCGGCTCGCCGCAGTGGGCGCAGCGCAGGTCGGTACGGCTGATCTCGCCGCATGCGTGGTGGCGGTAGAGCACCGGCGGTCCGGCCTCGCCCGCGAGCCATTTGTCGCCCCAGCCGGCCATGACCATGAGCAGGTCGACCAGTTCGGTGCCTTTGACGGTCAGGTGGTACTCGTGCCGTGGCCGGTTGTCGTAGGGGCGGCGTTCGAGGACGCCTTGGTCGACGAGATGGTTGAGGCGTTCGGTCAGCACTTTGCGGGAGATCCCGAGGTCGGCCTGGAGGTGGTCGAACCGGTTCAGGCCGGCCCATATGTCACGCAGGATCAGGGGTGACCAGGGCTCTCCGATGACGTCGAGGGTGCGGGCGATGGAGCAGGCCATGTCGCCGAAGTTGGTGCGTTGCATGGGGCCAGTCTACCCATTGGAGTTCCCTTAAGGAACTTGTCGTGTTACGGTCATGGAGTCTCTTCAAGGAACCCAAGGAAGGAATCGCCACCATGAGCGCGCCCGAGATGACCGAGCGGCAGACCCTCATCACCACCGGGGACTCGTCGACGAGGTGATCCTCCACCAGGTGCACATCCTGCTCGGCGGCGGCCGCCCCTTCTTCCAGGCGCTGCCCGAGCACGTACACCTCCGCCTGGTCGAAGCCGTACCGGCACCGGGCGTCACCCACCTCCACCACGAGGTCGAGCGCTGATCAGCGCTCACACCCCCTTACAACGTCACCACCGCAACCCCTGCAAGGAGAAGAAGATGCTCAACCCCGACGTACGCCGCGTCCTCGACGGCACTTCGCTGGCCCACCTCGCCACCGTCCTGCCGGACGGCTCGCCCCACACCGTCCCGCTCTGGGTCGGCACCCACGGAGACCACATCGTCTTCCTCACCGGTCCGCAGTCGCGCAAGGCCCGCAACCTGCGCCGCGACCCGCGGGTGGCGCTCTCCATAACGCCCGCCGACAACCCGTTCCAGCCCGTCATCGTCCGCGGCCGGGTCATCGAATGGCTCGACGGCGACGCGGCCTGGAAGATCATCGACCAGATCTCCATGAAGTACATCGGCAGGCCCTACAACCGAGACGAGGAGCGCATCGTCGCCGTCATCGAGCCCGAGCGGCAGACCGTCGGCATGAGCTGAGCCATCCTCTTACCGCTCATCCAGCACTCCCCTGCACCGACCAACCACCCACCCACGACGCTGTGCCGCATTCCGGCCGCGTCCGCATGATCGGCCCAGTTCAACTCCTTCGGTGCTGCCCCGGCGGCAGCGTGTGCCCCATTCCCTCGACCATCATCAACCGCGCTCCCGGGAGCCGCGCCAGATCCGTACGGACACCGGCGAGTCGGCGGTCAGTCGCGGGCCTCCACGTGCGATCGCGGCATTCCTCAGGTACGAGGGCCGGTGTGCAAGACCACGAACAGCCCCCGCGCGCGGGTGCCGTCCGGCAGCTGCCAGGACCCGGCGACGTGGCCAGTCGCTTCCGGCGGAAGGAGAGACGCGTCGTCCGGGGCGGAACGCAGGACCCGGTGCAAACGCAAGGTCGTGCCGTCCGGTGCGGGCAGCTCAGTGCCCTCGTGGTCGTCGACGGCAGTGACGGAGAAGTCCGTGGGGGCGGGGCTGCCACCGAGGTAGGAGCGGGTGACCTCCCGGTCGGGAGTGTCGCTGGTGTTCTGGTCCTGGGCCTGGACCCGGCCCTCGATCAGAGCCTGCAACTGGGCGACCAGCACCGGGTCGTGGCAGCCGTCGTAGGCCCAGCGCCGCCCCAGCACCCCGTGCTCCATGGTGCCGACGAGGGCGTGCTCCGCCCCGTCGAGCGGGGCACCGCGATAGGTGAGCGGTACCAGGTAGCTGATCGGCTGAGTGCCCGAGGTGTCCGTGACCACCATGAACTCGATCCCGACCTCACCCTGGGGGTCGTCCAGCCGGAAGCCGCCGGCCTTGGTCAATTCCGGTTCGCCCGCTCCGCCCAGGTACCACGGCCGGGTGGGTAGCCAGGAGGTGAGCAGTTCCAGCTTGGACGGCTTGAGGTCGGTGCGGTGGATGACGGCCATGCTGAGGATTCTCTTTCGTTGACGGGAACGACCTCCACATCTTCCCAGTGGGCCTCGGAGAGCGTGAGGGCGTACCCCTCACCGTGTTGTTCAATGGTGATCACTCTACGAACGCGCTGGAGGATGGCATGGTGCTGACCGAGGCGGCCCCGGAGGCGTTACCGAAGCAGCGGAGCAGGTGGCCGTTCTACGTGTGCCTGGGGCTCCTTGCCTGCGTCGTCGCCTACGTCCTGCTGTTCAAGGTCCCCGAGTGGCGGAACGACGAGAAGCTGGCCCGGCTGGAGGAGCGGGTGAGCATGTTCCCGCTCCCGCCCGACACGGAGCCAGGTGATCGCGGCGTTGAGGGCACGGTGGGTATTCAGTCGGGCAACAGCAATCATTGCGACTATCTGGTCCGCATCTCCCTGCTCACCAAGTTGCCGGACGCCGAGATCGCTCGCTACTACGAGTTCGCCGCGATCGAGGGGGTCGAAGGCCGCGCGCTCTCCGGCACCGTGTACGTCAACCCGAGCGGATCGTGGCGGGGCGGGTTCAAGGGCGTCATCGTGGAGTTCTTCGACGGATATCACGAACCCGGGTTCGACATGCGCTGCCACTGACCAGCGACGACCATGTGCCGGTACCGACCGATGGCAGCCGCCGCAGGACCTTCGCCCCGGTGCTGCGCGTCAGCGACCGGCGGGCGGCTTAGAAGTCCTAACAGAATGATCTCTGCTGTGCTTTTCTCTCGCTGTAGCCGGGTGGTTGGAGCATGCGTGGCCAAGCGGAAGCCGTGGGAGGTCAGTGACGAGCCGTGGGCGGTGATCGAGCCCGGACTCGGCGCTGGCGGAGGATGATCTGCCCAGGCGGCTGGTAACTCCCGGGAATCTGATGCGACGGTGTCCGGGTGGTCGTTCAGCCGAGCTGCCGGGTGATCGTCGGGTCGGTGATCGCCGTGTCGTTGGCCAGGAGGAACGCCTTCGAAAGGACCACCGACAGCGTCCCTCCGTCGTCCTCGAACGGCAGGAACACCGATCCGGCCGCGCGCTCGCTCGCCGGGACGATGCACAGGTACGCGTCGTTGGGCTCCATCAGGATGTTCGTCGACCCCAGATGGATCTTGTACGTCTTCAGATCACCCCGGACAAGAAGGAATCTGTCGGTCAGCTCCACCCGGGAGGCGATCTTCAGTTTCGGCAGCAGCCGCGCCAGCACCTCGCGCCGGGTCTTGGCCGTCTCCGTCAGCTCGCCGAAGCCATGGGAGCGCCAATAGCCTTCGTGGCCGATCAGCGCCTGGTCGTCGCGGGCGACCGAGGCCACGCCCACGGCTAGGTCGGCCTCGCGGAGGATCTCCGACATCACCAGCGGCGGCAGATCGGCCATCGACGCCGGTTGCCCGTCGCGGTGGAAGGTGATGCCCTCGGTCGCGCACAGCATGGTGGTCTCGGCCCCGGGGGCGGAGATGATGTGCATGGCCCATCGGGCCTGCCAGCCCGCCAGGTTACGCACCACTTCGCCCTGGTCGCCGCCGTTCTCGTAGTCCCAGTGGCCGATCGACCGGCCGGTCCAGCCGCGCTGGCCCAGCAGGGTCCGGGCCTGGCCGTAGCGCAGAATGTGGCCAGCGAAGCGGTTGGAGAAGGTGCCGGTCCGCTCCTCGGCGGGGGTCAGCAGGTAGATCTCGCGGAAGGCCTGCTTGAACGGCTGGCGTACACCACTTTCGAGAAGATGGTCGCGCAACGCCGCCACCTCGTCGGCGGTCGCGTGGATCGGATGCCACAGGCCTGCCACGGCGTCGGGGGCGGGGCGGTAGCCGGCCAGTTCCCAGCCGTCGGAGGTCTTGACCGGCAGGGCAGCCGGGCCGCCGGCGATCTGCCAGACCAGGGTGCGGGCGTAGGGGCCGGTGACGGGATGGTCGAGGAAGTGCTCGGTCACCTCGCGCCAGTGCCACGTCCGTTCATGGACGATCGCCTGTTCCAAGCGGGACCGCACGGCCGCCTGCGCCAGCTTGAGCTCCTTCAGGGTGGCCCGCAGATCGGACAGCTCCGCACGCAGATCCTTGGGCAGCGACTTGACGGTCTTGCCCGCGGCGTTCATGTAGCGCAGGGCGGGCACGTCGGCGGACAGCCTGACCCGGTAGTCGCCGATCTTCTCCTCGCGGACGCCGCCGGGGTCCAGGCCGAAGGTGGGGACCGTCCGGTCGAGCAGTTGCTCGCCGGTCAGCCCGTTCTCGACGGCCACCGCGTCGAGGGCGAGGCTCAGATTCCTCTGTACGGACCTCGCGCGCACCTTCGCCTGGATTCTGGACAGCGGGACGATCATGTCGAGGCCGCCCCTGCGGGCCAGGACGCCGACGGCGGCGTTGGTGACGGGTTCGCAGCGGCACGTGGAGCCCATCCCGTTGCTGCCGGTGCCGCAGGTCATCGCGACGCCGGTGACGAGCGAGGTCACCCAGCGCTCGTCGATGACCTGACAGGTCCACAGGATGCCGCGCACCACGACGATGGTGTCCTCCTTGAGGAAGACCTTGTCCCGCCACTCCCTATCGTCATAACGGACGACCCAGTCTCCGCCCCGGTAGGCCACCAGCCGCGTGAGCAGCTCACGGACCAGGACGACCGCGCCGGGGGTGAGCATCCGCGCGGCGTTCCTGAGCCACCGGGCACTGGGCTTGGTCGAGCGGGCGGTGTTCCAATGGCGGAACAGCGGCAGCACCTCGACCAGGCGCGCGCCGTACTCCTCGGCCAGCATGCGGGCGAAGTGGTCGGTGTCCCCGATCTCGGTCCGGACCACCCCGGCCGGGCCGTGCTCGGCGGGTTCGGTGAGCAGCTCGGTCACCTGCTCGGCCAGGAGCGCCCGCGCGTCCTTCAGCCACGGTCCCGACGTCAGCCAGCGCAGCAGGTCCCGGCGCAGCTGGTAGTCGAACCGGCGGGCCGCCGCGAGCGGGATTCGGAACAGCTCCTCGTACCGAGTGTGCCCCTGCCCTACCCAGTACCCCGCCCGCTCCATGAGGTGGTGCGCTTCCCGGTAGGTGAAGTCGATGTCGCGCTCGGCCACCGACCGGACCACGCGTAGCACCCGCTCGTCGTAGTCGTGGCCGCCCTCCGGCCCCAGCCAGAGTTTCATCTGTGCGTAAGTGCCGTAGACCCGCCAGTCGACGCCGGGGCCGGGGTCGAGTCCCCGCTCGGTGAGCTCGTCGAACCGCTGGTAGGCGGCCCTCGTGGCCGGGTCCAGGTAGTCCCATCCGCCCGCTGACGTCATCACACGGCTCCACTCATGATCGGAAACGCTGGGTGATCATGGATATCAGCCAGAACCGACAGATTCCCCCTGCCCGGACATGTCTCCATCGCTCGGCTACAGCGAGAGATCAAAAGCACAGCAAAGATCATTCTGTTAGGACCTCTTATCCGGCTTCTTCGGCATCATCGCTGCCCGCGACCAGGCAGGCGCGCAGGAGGCAGTGGCTGTTCGCGGAGTTGGCCGGCCGCGCGGTGAGCGCCGTGACGCCTGGAGTTGCTGCGTCTACGTACCTTCCTCCTGGCTCCGCCCGCCTCCATGTGAACGGTGGTTCGGGCGCGGTGGTCAGAAGTCGGGGGTGGAGGGGCGGACGAGGCCGGTTTCGTAGGCGAAGACCACCACCTGGGCGCGGTCGCGCAGCCCGAGCTTGACCAGTACGCGGCTCAGATGCGTCTTGACCGTCGCCTCCGCCAGGTGCAACGCCGCGGCGACCTCGGCATTGGACAGCCCGCGCGCCACCTGCACCAGCACCTCGTGCTCGCGCGCGGTCAGCTGCGCCAGCCGTTCGTCCCGCTCGGCGGGCCCCGGCGTCATCTGCGGCGCGAACCTCTCCAGCACGCGTCGGGTGACGCGCGGCGACAGCGCCGCCTCTCCGGCCGCGACGTTGCGGATCGCGCTCAGCAGTTCCGGTGGCCGCGTGTTCTTCGGCAGGAACCCTGCCGCTCCGGCCTTCAGCCCGGCGAAGGCGTACTCGTCCAGGTCGAAGGTGGTCAGGATGAGCACGCGCGAGCGCGGGCTGTCGCGCACGATCCTGCGGGTGGCCTCGATGCCGTCCAGGCCGGGCATGCGCACGTCCATCAGCACCACGTCCGGACGCAGGTGCCGCACCAGCCGGGCCGCCTGCTCGCCGTCGTCCGCTTCCCCGGCCACCTCCATGTCCGGCTCGGCCTCGAAAACCATGCGGAAGGCCATCCGCAGCAGCGACTCGTCGTCGGCAATCAGCAACCGGATCATCGTGGCGCTCCCAGGTCCAGCACGGCCAGCACCCGCCATCCGCCGCCCGCCACCGGCCCGGCGTCCAGGGTCCCGCCGTAGGCGGCCACCCGTTCCCGCATGCCCGCGATCCCGCGCCCATGGCCCCGGAGCCCGGAACGGGGCCCCGACACCCAGGTCCCGGAGTCGAGAGTCCCGGAGTCGAGAGTCCCGGGAGCGAGGGGCCCGGGGTCGAGGGGCGCAGAGTCGAAGGGCCCGGCGTCGAAGGACCCGGCGTCGCCAGGCACGACCGGCTCGCGAACGTCGATGACCTCCACCTCGGCACGGCGCGACGATACGTCGACCCGTACCTCGGCGCGAGCCCCGGACGCGTGCCGCAGCGTGTTCGTCAGCGCCTCCTGAACCAGCCGGTAGATCGTCAGCTGGGCGGCGGCGGGCACCGCCCCGGCGTCACCGGCCACCCGGACACCCGTCGCCAGCCCGGCCGCGCGCATCCGTTCGGCCAGCGGAGCGAGCTCGGCGATCCCGGGCGCGGGCTGGAGCATCTCGTCCAGGCAGTCCTCGTCCGAGGTGGCGTGGCCGGTGCTCAGGGAGCGGCGCATGTCCTGCAGGGCTTGGCGTCCCGTCGCGGCGATGTGCTCCATCGCCGCCGCGGCCCGGTCCGGCGCGCTGTGGCGGACGTAGGCGGCGCTGTCGGCCAGCGCCACCATGACCGAGAGGTTGTGGGTGACGATGTCGTGCATGTCGCGGGTCATCCGTGCGCGTTCCCCGGCGACGGCCAGCCGGGCCCGCTGCTCGCGGTCACGTTCCAGGGAGGTCACGTACGCCCTCCGTACCCGCATCCACAGGCCGGCCATGAGAGCGGCGGCCGCCATCGCGCTCAACGCGGCCACCGTGAAGGGGAACTGGCCGGGCGGCGCCCAGCGGGCGGCGGCCAGCAGCACCCCGACCTGCAACGCGAGCGCCGCCGGCAGGGTGTGACGCCACGGACGGTGCGCGGCGACCGTGTACAGGGCGACCAGGAGGGCGGCGTCGGCGGGAAGCTGCACGTCCAGCGCCCACTGGACGGCGGCGGCGAGGCCGATCGCGCCCAGGACCGTCATCGGAGCGCGCCGTCTCCAGGCCAGCGGCGCGACCAGCCCAGTCTGCAGCGCGAGCAGCCATGGGGGACCTGCCAGCACCTGGCCGGGTCCGAGCGTGGCCAGGAACAGCGCGGCGGCCAGCAGCGCGTCGGCGGGCAGGGTCGACCATCGGCTCAGCGCGGTGAGGCGGGCCGCCAGACGGTCGGCTGGGTTCATGCGCTTCACCCTAGTTGTCCTGCGGGTTCGCTCCCGCTCGTCCTCGGGGATGACGGTCATCCGAAAGTCGCAGGCGCGCTTGCTACCTCCGCCGCTGTCCCGCGGGCGTGCCGGCTGTCAGCCTGTCGGACATCCCTTTCCGATGAAGGAGCTTTCGCATGTCCGTTGTCACGAAAAATCCTGATCTGGCCATGGGCGCTCAAGCCACCGGTTTGTCCTCTGTCTCCAAAAGCCCAACGTCCGCCGTCGCGAAAGCCGCGGGCACCGTCGCGCGCACGGCCGGAGGCACGGTCGCGGGCACAGTCGGAGGCACGGTCGGAGGCACGGTGGCGGGCAGGGTCGCTGGGCTGGCCGTGCTGGTGCTGGCGGTCTCCCTGCCCGCGTCCAGCGCCGGTGCCGAGGCCGACGCCGGTGCCGGTGCCGGTGCCGGTGCCGGTGCCGGTGCCGGTGCCGGTGCCGGTGCCGCGAGCCCGATTGGGGTGAGCCTGCCCGCGCCCGGCGGCCCGTATCCGGTCGGGACCGTGGCCATGCGGCTGGTGGACCGCTCGCGGCCCGATCCGCTGATGGCGGCCAAGCCGTACCGGGAACTGATGATCAGCCTGTGGTATCCGGCGGCGGGCGGCGGGCCGCTCGCGCCGCACATGGCGCCGCTGGCCGCCGCCGACTGGGATCGGCACTCGGCTCCGCCCCTGGGCATCGCGAAGGGCGCCGTCGCCTGGGCCGCCACGCGTACCCACGCCCGCGTGGGTACGCCGGTCGAGCCGCGTGCGGGCAGGCTGCCGGTGGTGCTGTTCAGTTCGGGGGACGGCGGGCCACGTACGCTGGGCACCACCCTGGTCGAGGACCTGGCCTCGCGCGGCTACCTGGTCGTCACCGTCGACCACACCTACGAGGCCGACCAGGTGGAGTTTCCCGGCCGACGCCTGGTACGCGCCCTGCCGCTGCCCGCGAAGCTGACGCCGAAGGTCATCGCCAAGCTGCTGGCGGACCACGCGCGGGCGCGCCTGGCGGACATGCGGTACGTCCTGGACCAGGTCACCGCCCTGGCCCACGGCCGCCCGATCGGCGGCGAGCTGCCCAAGGGGATGCTCGGCGCGCCCGACGCCTCACGGGTGGGGGCGCTGGGACAGTCGCTGGGCGGGTCGGTCGCCGCGCAGCTGACCCGCGACGACGCCCGCGTGGACGCGGCCGTCAACCTCGACGGCTCCTACGTCGGCCCGGTGGCCACGCGCGGTGTGGCCAGGCCGTTCCTGCAACTGGCGGCCGAGACCCACACGCGTGCCGGCGAACCGAGCTGGAAGTCGTTCTGGCGGGCCTCGACCGGGTGGAAGCGGGAGCTGCGCTTCAAGGGTGCGGCCCACGGCTCGTTCACCGACCTGCAGCCGTTGCTGCCGCAGATCGCGGCCAAGCTCCCCAGGGTGCCGCTCGCGGACTACGTGGGTACGATCGATCCCGGCCGTTCGGTGGCGGCCCAGCGCGCCTACGTCGGGGCCTTCTTCGACCTGCACCTGCGGGGCAAGCCGACCCGCCTGTTCGAGGGCTCCGACACCCGCTTCCCTGAGGTCTCGCTCATCCCCTGACCTCGTGAGTCCCCGTGGCTCCCGGGTCAGGCGACTCGCAGCCGGCAGCGGGGTGCTCGCGTTGACGCGAAATGGCCGGTAGATGCCCTCCTGATGCCCTGTCCTCGGATCATGCGCACGCGGAAGCATGAAGCGCGTAAGCCAAGCTGAAGGCGCAAAGGAGACGCCATGGGTAACGTCCTCCGGGCCCTGGCTGCCGCGGCAGCCGGCGCGATAGTCCTCGCCGGTACCGCCACCCCGGCGCACGCCGAAGTATGGAATTGCTTCACTTCCGTTAACACGACGACGAACGTGGCGGGCGCACTGTGCGCGTCCGGCTTCGGCAGCTACCGGGTTGCCGCGAAGTGCAACTCGGCTCACTACCCCTACACGCGAACGATCGTCGGCCCGTGGGTGACCAAGGTTTCCGGCCAGCAAGGGACGTGGTCCACCGCTTCCGGCGACGCCCAAGGCTGCCACGTCGTCGAGGCCTCGACGCAGGTCCGCTGACAGCCGATGCGGCGCGACCGCCGTACGGACGATTCGAGCTGGACATGGGCACCCTCGGGCCGGAAGCAGGGTTGCGCCGACGGGGGTTGACGCGGCTGTCGAGGTGGGGTCGCCGCGTACCGCGCGGCTTCGGAACCGCCGCGTTCCGGGCGGGTACGGAAACGCCTCGTGACGAGGAGGTATGGGAGCGGCTGGCCGGGGCCGGCGTCGAGCCGTGGCCGGCCGAGCAGCTGCTGATCTTCCTGCCGATGGCGTACACGCGGCGGTTGCTGGCGGACGCCTCGTACCCGGACGGGCTGGTGACGCCCAGCGGGCGGGCGAGCCTCTCGGCCGGGCCGGTGTTCGTGGCGGCGTTGGGCAGGGCAGCGGGCGGGTGAGCCTCTTGGCCGGGCCGAGCGTCCGTGGCGGCTTGGGGCCGCGTGCAATGGGCCAGCCGTGACGGGGTTGGGCGGATCGCGGTGCGCAGCAGCGAGTTCAACGCGATCAACAACGCGCTGCACGCCGGGTCGCAGCCGTCGGACGCCACAGCGGGCAAGTGGTAACTGCACCGCCGCTGCGCCTCGCACGCGGCCAGCGTTCTCTGCGGCAATCGGCAGGATGTCGCGCGCCGACAGCTCTCACCCGCATCCTCGGCACGGCCCTGGGAGTGACGGTGACCGGACGGCCGCCGTCAGGCCCCGTGGCGTCGGCACCGTGCCGTTCCTCGCCATGGCCGCGGTCACCGTGGTCGGCACAATCGGCGCAATCGGCACGGTCACCGCAGTCGGCGCGGTCGGCACGGTCACCGCAGTCGGCGCGGCCACTGCCGTGGGTGCCCCGGCTAGGCCGAGGACTCACCCGGGCTTGACCGCCCTGCGCCGGCGCCGCACCGGCGGCGGCCTCGATGTAGCGCGGGACAGCTCGGTGACCCCCGCACGCGGGGCCATCGGCCGATCGCCGAGATGCGCAGGCCGCGCGGCCGGGAGCTCATCCGTGAGATTCATCACCGCTCCTCGCCGGAGTTCCGCACGTGGGGCAGGGACGGCTGGGCAGGCTCACCGCGGCGCGAGCCCCTGACCAGTTCGCCGGCCCTAGCCTGCTTGAGCCGCTTACGGGCCCGATGCGGCCACACGCGGTACGCCGCCGGCGAGCAGCCGATGACGCGGGCGGCTTCCCTGGCGGACAGCATGCCAGGCGCCCAGGACGAGGATTTCCTGGTCGTCCTCCGGCAGCGCGGCCGGCGCCCGCAGGACGCCCATCGGGCTCGGTCGCCTCGTCCGCCACCTGCCGTCCCGCGCGGCTGACCACGTAGGCCCAGACGCGTTGTCGGCATTCGTCGTACATACCGGTGAACCGGTGCGCATCGCCCGCCACTTCGGGTGCGTTCTCTGACTTCAGGAAATGGTGCGAAAGCATTCCGCTCGTTTCGCCTCGACTCACACCTTTTCCCCCAGCAAGAGCGCGGGTGATCACGGGGAGACAGTTTTCGGCTGCGCCATGTGGTCATAAGAAATCGCCCGAAATACCGGAGCTCCCCGGCACACTACGTGGTGCCGAAAGATCGCCTCTGCCGCTGGACGGCACGGGGCGGGACACGTAGTCGACCCGATCGGAGCACGAAATCAAGACATCACATCGCCAGGACGTCGAGAATCGCCGGCGCTTACCCCTCGTCCGCGCGTTCGCCCGGAGTTCCTTCTCCGCCGCCGTCGCCCTCGCCTGCCTCGCCGCCGCCCTCTCCACGAGCGTCGTCACCGGCGGCGAATTCCGTGCGCGCGGTGCGGAGGAGGTCGTGAACCCCATCGACGCCCGGCCCAACGACGGCTCAGGCTACTGGCCGGACTTCTCGAACACCGGCTACGCCAACACGCCGGCCAACGCCGGAGGCCTGGGGCTGGGCGCGTACCCGGGCAAGCTCACCGACTACGCGGCGGGCATGAGCGCCGACAAACCGCTGAGGCTCGAGTTCCCGGACAACAGCGTCATCTCCTACAAGCGCTTCCTCGGCCTGAAGGTGCTGATCTACGGCGACAACCTCACGTTCGTCGGCTGCCTTTTCGAGGGCACCAACCCCAACGACAACCTCGTCCAGATCTACTCGGACAACAACATCAAGTTCCTCTACTCGACGTTCAAGCCGAGCTCCTACGCGATGCCGCCCGGCAACGACGGCACCGTCTCGTCGTCCCACACCAAGCCCGGCACGCCCTTCGAGGATTCCTGGCAGCTCGCCACGACGATGAAGGAAGCCGTGGCCGTCATGGACCACAACGACATCTGGGGCAACGCCGGCATGATCATGGTGACGGGTTTCCCGGACCGCCCGTCGACGTGGACGAACAACTACATCCACGACATGGCGGATACGTCGCATGACGAATACCACCACGACGGCATAGGCCCGCAGAGCGAAGGCAACGGCGGCCCCATGATCGTCCACCACAACACCCTGGCCTCCCTGGGCAACACCAACGGCCTGGCCCTGCAGGGCAACGGCGTGTACGACCACATCTCGGTCACGAACAACTACGTCTCCGGCTGGGGATACGCGCTCAGCATCGGTGTCGCGAACAACGCCACGAACATCACCGTCACCGACAACGTCTTCTCGGCCGAACTCGAGCAGCTGTACGGCTTCCTGTACGGCAACATCTGGGGCGGGTCGGCGCGCGGCTCCACCTGGCGCCGCAACCTCATCCAGGCCCGTACGGGAGACGACAACAAGAACTTCACGACGGCCGACCACGGCAGATACCTGTGGCCGTCCGGCGAGACCCACGCCAGCGACTACACGGGCTGAGCCCCTTCCCGCGTGACGGGCGCCTCGCTGCTCTCCAAGAGCCACTCCGGGCTGGAGAGCCGCGAGGCCGCCCAAGATTTTCCGGTTCCGGGCGAAATGATCGGGGCGACTCCACCCATGAAGAGGGCGTTCGTACCCGTACCGGAAGTGGAGGACGTCACGATGGGAACCGCCTGTGTCAGCTGACACGCACAGGTTCGAAGCGGTCTACCGGGCGACCTACGACCAGATCACCGCCTACGCCGGACGCCGCTGCGACTCGCCGCAGGACGCGGCCGACGTCGTCGCCGAGACCTTCGTCATCGTCTGGCGCAAGATCGACGAACTGCCCCCGGGCGCGGAGGCGAGGCTCTGGGTCTACGGAGTGGCCCGCAACGTGCTGGCCGAACGCCGTCCGTATCTGGCTCCACCGCGCGCAGACGCCTCTCCCGGGCGCTGGAAGGAGCCGACGTCCGATTCACGCTGACCGACGCCGTCCTTCCCACGGGGACATCGCTATGAGGGACCTCGATGAGATCGACGAGCTGCTGAGACCCCTGGCCCGGATCAGTCCGGACGAACCGGGCGGACGTGCCGGCGGCGCACGCGCGCGGGCGCTGTTCGCCGACATCATCGCCCAGGAGCGGGACGTGACGACGACGGCGCTCCTGGGACGCCGGCGCGGGCGTCGACTCGGGCATCGCGCGCTGCTCGGGCTCGCCGCCTCCGCCGTCCTCGTCCTCAGCGTCGTCCTCGGGCCGAGCCTGCTCGGCGGCGTCGCGACCTCCTACGCCAACTCCGCGGTGGAGATCCACGAGGAGGCCGACACCTACGTCGCCCGGATCAAGGACCCCTACGCGGACCAGCGGAAGTTCTCCGAGGCGTTCCGTTCCCTCGGCCTCAACGTCGAGCTCAGGGTGATCCCCATCTCGCCCAGCGCGGTCGGCGAGATCGTGAGCCTGGGCGGCGGCCTCACCCCGGTGAACGTGCCCATCGGGGCCCGCAAGGAGCCGGCGGACTGCGATCTGGCCGACAGCGGCTGCTTCATGGTGGTGACCGTCCCGGCGGCGATCAAGGGCACGCCCGACATGGTGTACTTCGAGCTGGGCAGGCCGGCCAAGCCGGGAGAGTCCTACGAGAACGACCGGATGTCGGCCACCCGTCCCGGAGAGCCGCCGACCGGGGTCAAGGTGAGCGGCCGGACCGTCGACGACGTGCTGGCCGAGGTCGGGAAACGCGGCCTGACCGCGGAGTTCCGCCGCGTCGTGGTCCATGAGGGCGGGTACACGGTCGAACCGCTGGCGGCGGATCAGGTGGGCGGCGACTGGATCGTCTTCAGAGTCACACCGGCGCGCGAGGGCGTGGTCTGCCTGGAGGTCACCGCCGAGCGCCAGACGGGCCTCGAGTACGCGGGCTGAGCGCCGGAGCCCCGCCGGCCTCAAGGATGCGCATCAGACGGCGTGCTCCTGGGCGGGCGGTGGTGGCCGGCCAGCCTCCGCGGGGGTGCCGGGCGTCGTGGGTGAGCGATCGCCGGCGGTGCTGGGCATCGTGGATGAGCAGTCGCCGGCGGTGCTGGGCCAGCGGTCGCCGGTGCTGTTCTGGTGCCGTGCTCGCCGGGGGTCTGGCATTCCTCGCCTTCCCCGTCGGCGCACGGCATCCACGGACGCGGTGAGGCGTCCGGACACTGGGGTCTAAGTCCGACAAATCAGCCTTGACATCTCCCCGCCACACCCTCACTCTGTTGCGTATAGCGCTAGACGTTTCTCTTTACGAAACCGGGGTGACAGGATGATCCCAGCGTGCCCACTGGCGTCACTCCCTCGAGGCGAGGCCCTTCGCGTCGAGGCCGACCCGCCGATCGCGGTTTTCCACACCGAGGACGGCGAGATCTTCGCCATCGATGACACCTGTACCCACCAGGACGCCTCGCTCGCCGACGGCTGGCTGGAGGGGTGCGAGATCGAGTGCCCGCTGCACGCCTCGCGTTTCGACCTGCGCACCGGCCAGGTGGACGCGCCGCCGGCCAAGCGCCCCGTGCGCACGCACGAGGTGGTGGTCGACGACGGCGTCATCTACGTCAAGCAGTCCGAGGCGCCACCCAACCTGCCGCCGGGCGTCACCGTCAAGGGGCAGGTGTGAACACGATCTGCGTCGTCGGCGCCTCCCTCGCCGGGCTGCTGACCGCCAGGGCGCTGCGCGCCCAGGGCTACCGGGGCAGGCTGGTGCTGGTCGGGGACGAGCGCCACCGACCCTATGACCGCCCGCCGCTGTCGAAGGACTTCCTGCGCGGCGACCTGGCCGAGGCCGACCTGGCTCTGGAGAGCGAGGGCGAGGGCGAGGAGCTGGACGCGGAGTGGCGGCTCGGCGTGGCCGCCGTGGCCCTGGACCCCGGGGAGCGCCGCGTCGAGCTGAGCGACGGCACCTCGGTGCGGGCCGACGGCATCGTCATCGCCACCGGCGCCACCGCCCGCCGGCTTCCCGCCGCCGGCCACCTGGCCGGCGTGCACACGCTGCGCACCCTGGACGACGCCCGCTCCCTGCGCGCCGACCTGGAGGCGAGCCGGCGGCTGGTGGTGATCGGCGGCGGCTTCGTCGGCGCCGAGGTCGCCGCCACCGCCCGCGACCTCGGCCTGGACGTGACGCTGGTCGAGTCCGGCCCGGCGCCGCTGGCCCGCGTCGTCGGCGTGCCGATGGCCGAGGCGCTGGCCGCGCTGCACGAGCGGCGCGGGGTGCGGCTGCTGTCCGGCACGGTCGTGTCCGGCCTCACCGGCGAGGACCGGGTGGACGGGGTACGGCTGGCGGACGGCACCCACCTGCCCGCGGACGTCGTGGTCGTCGGGATCGGCGCCGTACCCGCCATCGACTGGCTCCGGGGCAGCGGCCTCGACCTGGGCGACGGCGTACTGTGTGACGAGGCGGGCGGCACCTCCGCCCCCGGCATCGTGGCCGTGGGCGACTGCGCCGCCTGGTTCGACCCCGTCCAGGGCAGGCACCACAGGATCGAGCACTGGACGGGAGCCCGGCAGCGGGCCTCGGTCGCGGCGGCCACGCTGCTGTCCGGCGGCACCGCCCGCGCCGAGGCGCGGCGGCCCACCTACATCTGGTCCGACCAGTTCGACGTGAAGATCCAGTTCATCGGGCACGCCGCGGACGCGGATACGGTCAGCGTGGAGGAGGGCGACCCGGCCGAGCACAGCTTCCTCGCGGTCTACCGGCAGGGCGACCGCCCGGTCGCGGTCCTCGGGGTCAACCAGGTACGGCTGTTCACCCGGTGGCGGCGGCAGCTCGAAACGGCGCCGGTTCAGGTCGGCTGAGACAGGAGTGAATCATGGCTCATGAAGTACGCGGGGTCGTCGCGACCGGCAAGGGCAAGCCGGTCAGCCTGGAGACCATCCTGGTGCCGGACCCGGGACCCGGCGAGGCGCTGGTCCAGGTCCAGGCCTGCGGGGTCTGCCACACGGACCTGCACTATCGCGAGGGCGGCATCAGCGACGACTTCCCGTTCCTGCTCGGCCACGAGGCGGCCGGCGTGGTGGAGTCGGTCGGCGACGGTGTCACCGACGTCGCGCCCGGCGACTTCGTGATCCTGAACTGGCGGGCCGTGTGCGGCTCGTGCCGGGCGTGCCTGCGCGGCCGCCCGCAGTACTGCTTCGCCACCCACAACGCCACCCAGAAGATGACCCTGGCCGACGGCACCCCGCTCAGCCCGGCGCTGGGCATCGGCGCGTTCGCCGACAAGACGCTCGTGGCCGCGGGCCAGTGCACCAAGGTCGACCCGGCCGCCTCCCCCGCCGCGGCGGGGCTGCTCGGCTGCGGCGTGATGGCCGGTCTCGGCGCCGCGGTGAACACCGGCGGGGTCAGCAGGGGCGACTCGGTGGCGGTGATCGGCTGCGGCGGCGTCGGCAACGCGGCCATCGCGGGCGCGCGGCTGGTCGGCGCGACCACGATCATCGCGGTCGACGTGGACGGCCGGAAACTGGAGTGGGCCCGCGGCCTCGGCGCGACGCACACGGTCGACGCCAAGGACGGCGACCCGGTCGAGGCGATCAGGGAGCTGACCGGCGGGTTCGGCGCGGACGTCGTGATCGACGCGGTCGGCCGGCCGGAGACGTACAAGCAGGCCTTCTACGCCCGCGACCTGGCGGGGACCGTGGTTCTGGTCGGGGTGCCCACGCCGGAGATGACGCTGGAGCTGCCGCTGCTCGACGTGTTCGGCCGCGGCGGCGCGCTGAAGTCCAGCTGGTACGGCGACTGCCTGCCCAGCCGCGACTTCCCCATGCTGATCTCCCTCTACCTGCAGGGACGTCTCGACCTCGACGCGTTCGTCAGCGAGACCATCGGCCTGGACGACGTCGAGGACGCCTTCGCCAAGATGCACCGCGGCGAGGTGCTGCGCTCGGTGGTGGCGCTGTGATGGATCCGCAGCGGAGCGAGGACATCCATCACAGCACCGCCGGGCGCAGCCCGGCCAAGGAGGCACAGTAATGCGGGTCGAGCGTGTGGTCACCTCGGGCACGTTCAGCCTGGACGGCGGGACGTGGGAGGTCGACAACAACGTGTGGCTGGTGGGCGACGACCGGGAGGTCCTGGTCATCGACGCCGCCCACGACGCCTCCGCCATCGCCGGGGCCGTGGGTGACCGCCGGGTGAGCGCGATCGTGTGCACGCACGCGCACGACGACCACGTCAACGCCGCCCCCGAGCTGGCCGAGCTCACCGGCGCACCCGTGCTACTCCATCCCGACGACGAGGTGCTGTGGAAGCTGACCCACCGGACGGCCACGCCCGGCGGGCGGCTGGCCAACGGCCGGCTTCTGAAGGTGGGCGGCTCCGCCGTGCACGTGCTGCACACGCCGGGGCACGCGCCGGGCGCGGTGTGCCTGTACGTGCCGGAGCTCGGCGTGCTGTTCTCCGGGGACACCCTGTTCAAGGGCGGCCCCGGCGCGACGGGCAGGTCGTACAGCGACTTCCCGACGATCATCTCGTCGATCAGCCGGACGCTGCTGACGCTGCCCGGCGAGACCGTGGTGCACACCGGACACGGTGAGGACACCAGCATCGGAGCCGAGGCTCCGCAGCTCGAGGACTGGATCCGCCGAGGGCACTGACCCGGCCTGTCTCAGAGGAGTACTGCCCGTGACCACCACCACGTCAAGCGTGATCCCCACCCTCCCCGGTCGCTACTACGTGGACCCCGAGATCTTCGCCGCGGAGCAGCGGAACATCTTCGAGGCGATGTGGTTCTGCGTGGTGCGCTCGGCCGACCTGCCCAAGCCGGGCTCGTTCAAGACCGTTCAGGTCGGCTCCGAGAGCATCCTCGTCACCAGGGCGCGCGACAGATCGGTGCGCGCGTTCTTCAACGTCTGCCGCCACCGCGGCGCGACGCTGCGCACGGAGGAGTCGGGCGAGGTGAAGCGGGCCTTCCAGTGCCCGTATCACGCCTGGACCTACGACCTGGACGGCAAGCTGATCGCCGCGCCCAACCTGACCAAGATGGCCGACCTGGACCGGGTGGAGTACGGCCTGGTGAAGGTGCACGTGCGCGAGTGGCTCGGCTACGTGTGGGTGTGCCTGGCCGACGAGCCGCCCTCCTTCGAGGAGGACGTGCTGGGCGCGGTGACCGAGCGGCTCGGCTCGCTGGAGCTGCTCGAGAACTACGACGTGGCCGGTCTGGAGGTGGGCCGCAGGATCGTCTACGACGTGAAGGCGAACTGGAAGCTCATCATCGAGAACTTCATGGAGTGCTACCACTGCGCCACGATCCATCCCGAGCTGACCGAGGTGCTGCCGGAGTTCGCCGACGGCTACGCGGCTCAGTACTTCGTGGGCCACGGCGCCGAGTTCGGCGAGGAGATCCAGGGCTTCACCGTCGACGGGTCCGAGGGGCTCGACCGCATCCCGGGCGTCAGCGAGGAGCAGGACCGCCGCTACTACGCGATCACGATCAAGCCGCAGGTGTTCATCAACCTGGTGCCCGACCACGTGATCGTGCACCGCATGTTCCCGCTGGCGGTGGACCGCACGGTGGTCGAGTGCGACTGGCTCTACCTGCCCGGCGTCGTGGCGAGCGGCAAGGACCTGGACAAGTCGGTGGAGCTGTTCCACCGGGTCAACGAGCAGGACTTCGAGGCGTGCGAGCGGTGCCAGCCGCAGATGGGCTCGCGTACGTACGCCAAGGGCGGCGTGCTGGTGCCCAGCGAGCACCACATCGGCGCCTTCCACGACTGGGTCCAGGACCGCGTCGGGTGAACGAGCACGACGACGAACGCCTGACGGCCGGCCCGCCCAAGGACTGGGCGGGCGGCCTGCCCGCGGTGGGCCACGCCCTGCGCATCGCCCACCGGCAGATGGGGGTCGGCCGCACCGCGCTGACGCTGTTGCGGGTCAACCAGAAGAGCGGCTTCGACTGCCCCGGCTGCGCCTGGCCGGAGGGCGAGCACCGCAGCCCGGCCGAGTTCTGCGAGAACGGCGCCAAGGCGGTGGCCGAGGAGGCCACGACCCGGCGGGTCACCCGCGAGTTCTTCGCCGCCCACCCGGTGAGCGAGCTGGCCGGGATGAGCGACTACTGGCTGGGGCAGCAGGGCAGGCTGACCGAGCCGATGTACAAGCCCGCGGGCGCCGAGCACTACGAGCCCGTCGGCTGGGCGGAGGCGTTCGGCATGATCGCGGCCGAGCTGCGCGCGCTGGACAGCCCCGACCAGGCGGTCTTCTACACCTCGGGCCGCACCTCCAACGAGGCGGCCTTCGCCTACCAGTTGCTGGTGCGCCGGTTCGGCACCAACAACCTGCCCGACTGCTCCAACATGTGCCACGAGTCCAGCGGCGCCGCGCTCACCGAGACGATCGGGATCGGCAAGGGCACCGTGTCGCTCGACGACCTGCACCGGGCCGACCTGATCTTCGTGGTCGGCCAGAACCCGGGCACCAACCACCCCCGCATGCTCACCGCCCTGGAGAAGGCCAAGCGCGGCGGCGCGCGGATCGTCGCGGTCAATCCGCTGCCCGAGGCCGGGCTGCTGCGCTTCAAGAATCCGCAGCGGCCGTCCGGGCTGGCCGCGGGCACCGAGCTGGCCAACCGGTTCCTGCAGATCCGGCTCAACGGCGACATGGCGCTGTTCCAGGCGCTGTCGCTGCTGCTGCTCGACACCGCCGACGAGGCGTTCATCGCCGAGCACACCAGCGGCTTCGAGGAGTGGAAGGCGCACCTGACCGGCCTGGACTGGGCGGAGGTGCTGGAGGCGACCGGCCTGACCCGGCAGGAACTGGAGGAGACGGCCCGCGACGTCAGGAACGCCGGGTCCGTCGTCGTCTGCTGGGCCATGGGGCTCACCCAGCACCGCAACTCCGTGGCCACCATCCGCGAGGTGGTCAACTTCCAGCTGCTGCGCGGCAACGTGGGCCTGTGCCCGGTGCGCGGCCACTCCAACGTCCAGGGCGACCGGACCATGGGCATCTACGAGAAGCCCTCGAAGGACTTCCTGGACGCGCTGGCCGGGGAGTTCGGCTTCGAGCCGCCCCGGCACCACGGGCTGGACACCGTCGAGGCCATCCGGGCCATGCGCGACGGCGAGGCGAAGGTCTTCGTCGGCATGGGCGGCAACTTCGTCCGCGCCACCCCCGACAGCCGCGTCACCGAGGCGGCGCTGCGCCGTACCAGGCTGACCGTGCAGGTCTCCACGAAGCTCAACCGCTCGCACGCGGTGTGCGGCGAGCGGGCGCTCATCCTGCCCACGCTGGGCCGCACCGAGCGCGACCCGGCCGGGTTCGTCACCGTCGAGGACTCGATGGGGCTGGTGCACGCCTCGCGTGGCCGGCTCGCGCCCGCCTCCCCGGACCTGCTGTCGGAGGTGGCGATCGTGGCCCGGCTGGGCCGCGAGCTGTTCGGCGAGGAGCCGTGGGCGGGCTTCGAGCGGGACTACGCCACGATCCGCGACCGCATCGCGCGAGTGATCCCCGGCTTCGAGGACTTCAACGACCGCGCGGAGGCCGGCTTCGCGCTGCCCAACGCGCCCAGGGACGAGCGCCGCTTCCCCACCGCCACCGGCAGGGCGGGCTTCACCGTCAACCGGCTGGAGGTCCTGCGGGTGCCGCCGGGGCGGCTGCTGCTGCAGACCGTACGCAGCCACGACCAGTACAACACCACCGTCTACGGCCTCGACGACCGCTACCGCGGCGTCAAGAACGGCCGCAGGGTGGTCTTCGTCCACCCCGGCGACCTCGCGGAGCGCGACCTGGCCGACGGCGACGTGGTCGACCTGGTCAGCGAGTGGCCCGACGGCGAGCGCACCGCCGAGGGCTTCAGAGTCATCGCCTACCCGACCGCCCGCGGCTGCTGCGCCGCCTACTTCCCGGAGACCAATGTGCTGGTGCCGCTCGACTCGGTGGCCGAGACCTCCAACACCCCGACCTCCAAGAGCATCGTGGTCCGGCTCAGCCGGCGTACCCGAGGCGGCGGCTGATCTCGTCGGCCCCGCCGATCAGGACGGGAGCGAGCTCGTGCATGCGCTCGGCGGTGAAGCGGTAGGCGGGGCCGGAGGCGCTCACCGCGGCGACGACGTCGCCGTGGTAGGAGCGGATGGGCGCCGCCATGGCGTTCAGCCCCTCCTCCAGCTCCTCCAGGCAGTAGCCGTAGCCGGCCTGCTTGATCTCGGTCAGCTGCTCCCTGAGCCGGTCGAGGTCGGTGACGGTGCGGGGGGTGAAGGACTCCAGGGCCCCGTCGGACAGCACCCGCTCGCGCTGGCGCTCGTCCAGGTGGGCCATCAGCACCTTTCCGCTGGAGGTGGCGTGCAACGGCGTGATCTGGCCGACCCAGTTGTAGGCGGTGACCGCCGAGGCGCCGCGCACCTGGTCGAGGTTGACCGCGTAGCTGGAGCGGAGCACGGCGATGTTGACCGTCTCGCCGATCTCCTCCGCCAGGCGCTGGCAGACCGGGCGCCCCCGCTGGGTGACGTCGAGCTGGGTGTTGACGCCGCCGGCCAGGCGGATGATGCCGAAGCCGAGCCGGTATTTGCCGCGTTCCTCGGCCTGCTCGACCAGGCCGCGCGCCTCGAGCGCGCCGAGCAGCCGGAACGCGGTCGACTTGTGCACGTCGATCTCCGCGGCGACCTCGCTGACCCCTGCCTCGCCCCGCCGGGAGAGGATCTCCAGCACGCTGATCGCCCGATCGACCGACTGCACGCCCCCGCTGCCCGAATCGTTGCCCATAGCGAAACTCTAAGTGCTAGAGGGAACTCCGTCTAACGTACGACCAAAAGATCTCCTGTTGCGAGTAGTGAAACGCAATGCGTATAGCGCTACGATTTGGCGAAACGCGCGAGCGAGACGAGGCACCATGACGTCACATCAATACGACTTCGTCATCGTCGGAGGCGGCTCGGCCGGCAGCGCGCTGGCGAACCGGCTCTCCGCGGACCCTGCCACGCGGGTGCTCGTCCTGGAGGCGGGCCGATCGGACTACCCGTGGGACGTGTTCATCCACATGCCCGCGGCCCTGCCCTTCCCCATCGGCAACCGCTTCTACGACTGGCGCTACGAGTCGGAGCCCGAGCCCCACATGCACGGCCGGCGGATCTATCACGCTCGCGGCAAGGTGCTCGGCGGCTCCAGCAGCATCAACGGCATGATCTTCCAGCGCGGCAACCCGCTGGACTACGAGCGGTGGGGCGCCGATCCCGGGATGAAGAGCTGGGACTACGCCCACTGCCTGCCGTACTTCAAGCGGATGGAGAACTGCCTGGCCGACCCCGACACGCCGTGGCGCGGCCACGGCGGGCCGCTGGTGCTGGAGCGCGGGGCGGCGAGCACACCGCTGTACGACGCGTTCTTCGAGGCGGTGCAGCAGGCCGGCTATCCCCTGACCGACGACGTGAACGGCTACCGGCAGGAGGGCTTCGCCCGCTTCGACCGCAACATCCGGCGCGGGCGCCGCCTGAGCGCCGCCAGGGCGTACCTGCACCCGGTCATGAAGCGGCCCAACCTGACCGTCAAGACGCGCGTGCTGGTGACGAAGGTCGTCTTCGACGGGAACAGGGCCGTCGGCGTCGAGTTCGACGGCGGCCGGGTCCGCGCGGGCGAGGTCATCCTGTGCGGCGGCGCGATCAACTCGCCGCAACTGCTGCAGCTGTCCGGGATCGGCAACGCCGACGAGCTGCGCGACCTCGGCATCGACGTCGTGCACGACCTGCCGGGCGTGGGCGAGAACCTGCAGGACCACCTGGAGGTCTACATCCAGCACGGCTGCCGCGAGCCGGTCTCGATGCAGCCGAACCTGCAGAAGTGGCGCCACCCCTGGATCGGCGCGCAGTGGCTGTTCCTGCGCGGCGGGCCGGGGGCGACCAACCACTTCGAGGCGGGCGGCTTCGTCCGCGGCAACGACGAGGTCGACTACCCCAACCTGATGTTCCACTTCCTGCCGCTGGCCGTGCGCTACGACGGCTCGGCGCCGGCGGGCGGCCACGGCTACCAGGTGCACGTCGGGCCCATGTACTCCGACGCCCGCGGCTCGGTGAAGATCAAGAGCACGGATCCGCGGCAGCATCCGGCGCTGCGCTTCAACTACCTGTCCACCGAGCAGGACAGGCGCGAGTGGGTGGAGGCCGTCCGGGTCGCCCGCAAGATCCTCGGGGCGCCGGCGCTGGCCGGGCTCAGCACGGGCGAGGTGTCGCCCGGCCCGTCCGTGGAGACCGACGAGGAGATCCTGGACTGGGTGGCCAAGGACGGTGAGACCGCCCTGCATCCCTCGTGCACGGCCAGGATGGGCGTGGACGCGATGTCGGTGCTCGACCCGGACACGATGCGGGTGCACGGCGTCGACGGGCTGCGCGTGGTGGACGCCTCGGCCATGCCGTACGTGACGAACGGCAACATCTACGCGCCGGTCATGATGCTGGCGGAGAAGGCGGCCGACCTCATCCTGGGCAACACGCCGCTGCCGCCGCAGACGACAGAGTTCTACCGTCACCGGGTATGACACGAGGGCGGTGGGGCACTCCCCCACCGCCCTCGTGTGTGAACGTCAGCGGAAGACGACGGTGCGATTGCCGTTGAGCAGGACGCGCTGCTCGCTGTGCCACTTCACGGCCCTGGCCAGCACCTGCGCCTCCACGTCCCGGCCGGCAGCGACCAGGTCCTCGGGGTCGAGCTCGTGGTCCACCCTGGCCACGTCCTGCTCGATGATGGGCCCCTCGTCCAGGTCGGCCGTGACGTAGTGCGCGGTCGCCCCGATGAGCTTCACTCCGCGCTCGTGCGCCTGGTGGTACGGCTTGGCGCCCTTGAAGCCCGGCAGGAAGGAGTGGTGGATGTTGATGGCCCGCCCCTCCAGCCGCTTGCACAGGTCGTCGGAGAGGATCTGCATGTAGCGCGCCAGGACCACCAGCTCCGCGTCGCACTCCTCGACCAGCTCCAGGATCCGCGCCTCGGCCTCGTCCTTGGTGGCGGCCGTGACGGGCACGTGGTGGTACGGCACGCCGTACGAGGCGGCCAGCGGCTCCAGGTCGGGGTGGTTGGAGACGATCGCGGGGATGTCGATGTTGAGCGCGCCCACCTGGCGTCGATAGAGCAGGTCGTTCACGCAGTGGCCGAACTTCGACGCCATGACCAGCGTGCGGGTGGGCGTGGCCGCGTCCTTCAGCTGCCAGTTCATCTGGAAGGACTCGGCGACGTAGGTGAACCCCTCGCGCAACCGCTCGATCTCGTCATGCGCGGCGAAGTGCACGCGCATGAAGAAGCCGCCACCCTTGCGGTCGTTGAACTGCTTGCTCTGCAGCATGTTCCCGCCGTGCTGGACGAGGAAGCTGCTGACCGCGTACACGATGCCCGGCTTGTCGGAGCAGGACACCGTGAGGATGAACTCGCGGCCAGGGTCGGGACGTGGAGACATCACACCCTCCCGGTGTTGCGTATGACGCAAAGAAGAGATTTATACGCAACAGACTGAGGGCAGGGGCCAACCACGTCAAGGGGCAAGAAGGTCAAACCTCAGCACAACGTATTTATTTGGCCAGTGATTCCGGCAAACCCTTGACGAACACTCCGAGACGAGTCAATCCTGTTCCTCATTAAGCAGCGCCTTGCGCGATACGCAACTATCGAGGTGTGCCGATGACCGAGCTCTACATCGCGGGCGAGTGGACCAGGCCACTCGCCGGTGGTCAGCGGCGCATCCACTCGCCCGCCGACGGCAGCCTCGTGGCCACCGTGGCCGAGGGCACCGCCGCGGACACCGAGGCGGCGATCGCCGCGGCCAGGCGTGCCTTCGACGGCGGCCCCTGGCCCGCGACGCCGGCCCGCGAGCGCGGCGCGCTGCTGTACAAGGTAGCCGACCTGCTGGAACGCGACCGCCAGACCTTCGCCCGCGCCGAGTCGGGAGACACCGGCAAGCGCCTGGTGGAGAGCGAGTACGACATCGACGACTGCGTGGCCAGCCTGCGCTACTTCGCCGGCGTCGCGGGCACCGACGCGGGCCGGGTCGTCGACACCGGCCGCGACGACGCGATCAGCCGCATCGTGCACGAGCCGATCGGCGTCTGCGGCCTCATCACGCCGTGGAACTACCCCCTGCTCCAGACCACGTGGAAGGTCGCCCCGGCGCTCGCCACGGGCAACACGTTCGTGCTCAAGCCGAGCGAGCTGACCCCCAGCACGGCCATCCTGCTGATGCGCGCGCTGGCCGAGGCCGGGCTGCCGGACGGGGTGGCCAACCTCGTGCTCGGCACCGGCCCGGAGGTCGGCGCGCCACTGGCCGAGCACCCGGACGTGGACATGGTCTCCTTCACCGGCGGCCTCGCCACCGGGCGGCGCGTCATGGCAGCCGCCGCGGCCACCGTGAAGCGGGTGGCGCTGGAGCTGGGCGGCAAGAACCCCAACATCGTCTTCGCCGACGCCGACTTCGACACGGCCGTCGACTTCACGCTCACCGCGGTGTTCCTGCACTCCGGCCAGGTCTGCTCGGCCGGCGCGCGCCTGCTGGTGGAGGACTCCCTGCACGACGCGTTCGTGGACGAGGTCGTACGGCGGGCCGAGCTGATCCGCCTGGGCGGCCCCTTCGACCCGCACGCCGACACCGGCCCGCTCATCTCCGCCGCGCACCTGGCCAAGGTCGAGGAGTACGTGGCGGCGGGCCTGGCCGAGGGGGCCGTGCTGCGCTGCGGCGGCCGCCGCCTCGACGGGCCCGGACACTTCTACCGGCCCACCGTCCTGGACGAGTGCAAGCAGGACATGCGCGTCGTGCGCGAGGAGTCCTTCGGCCCCGTCCTGACCGTCGAGCGCTTCACGACCGAGGACGAGGCGGTCCGCCTCGCCAACGACACCGAGTACGGCCTGGCCGGCGCGGTCTGGACCCAGGACGCCGGCAGGGCGCAGCGGGTCGCGGGCCGGCTGCGGCACGGCACGGTGTGGATCAACGACTATCACCCCTACGTGCCGCAGGCCGAGTGGGGTGGCTTCAAGCAGTCCGGCAACGGCCGCGAGCTGGGCCCGACCGGCCTGGACGAGTACCGCGAGATCAAGCACGTCTGGCAGAACATCCGACCGCGCCCACAGCGGTGGTTCCCAGAGAACTGACGCTCCGACGACGAAGAGGTGGTCATGACCGTCCCGTCACTGACCGAAAGCACACCGCTCAACACCGAGGCACCCCCCATTCTCGACGTCCGAGGCCTGTGGAAGGTGTTCGGCCCCAAGGCCGGCCGCGTGGTCGGCAGCACCCTGAGCCGCACGGAGCTCAAGGAGCAGACCGGCTGCGTCGCCGCGGTCCGCGACGTCTCCTTCTCGGTCCGGCGGGGCGAGGTGTTCGTCGTCATGGGCCTGTCGGGCTCGGGCAAGTCCACCCTGGTGCGCTGCCTGACCCGGCTGATCGAGCCCACGGCGGGCGAGATCGTGCTGGACGGCGAGGACATCCGCACCGCCGACGCCCGCAAGCTGCGCGAGCTGCGCAGGCACCGGATGGCGATGGTCTTCCAGCACTTCGGGCTGCTGCCGCACCGGTGCGTGCTGGAGAACGTGGCCTTCGGGCTGGAGATCCGGGGCACCCCCAAGAAGGAGCGCTACGAGCGGGCCCGCGAGGTGCTCGGGCTGGTCGGGCTGACCGGCTTCGAGAACTCCTACCCCGACCAGCTCTCCGGCGGCATGCAGCAGCGCGTCGGCCTGGCCCGCGCGCTCGCGGCCGACCCCGAGGTGCTGCTGTTCGACGAGCCGTTCTCCGCGCTGGACCCGCTGATCAGGCGCGAGATGCAGAACGAGGTCATCCGCCTGCACCACGAGGTGGGCAAGACGATGATCTTCATCACCCACGACCTGAGCGAGGCGCTCAAGCTCGGCGACCGGATCCTCATCATGCGCGACGGCGAGCTGGTCCAGGTCGGCACGCCCGACGAGGTGGTGGGCGCGCCCGCCGACGAGTACGTGGCCAACTTCGTCAGCGACGTCCCGCGCTCGCACGTGCTGACCCTGTCGTGGATCATGCGCCCGCCGCTGGAGGGCGAGCCGCTCGACGGCCCGGAGCTCGGCCCCGACGTGGTCATCCGCGACGCCGTGCACACCGTGCTGTCGGCCGACCGCCCGGTGCGCGTGGCCGGGGACGACGGCCTGCTCGGCGTGGTCACCAGCGCGGAGATCCTCGAAGTGATCGCCGGAGGGCAGCACTGATGGCGGCCGTCACGGCGGTCGCCGCCAGGCTGCACAAGCTGCCCGACCGCAGGCTGCTGCTGGCCCTGGTCGTCGCGGCCTGGGTGGTGGGCTGGGCGGTGCTGGGCGGGCGCGACACCCAGCAACTGGGCGGCGCCGAGCTGACCCCGCTGCACCGCGACCTCAGCCAGGCCATGGACGTCATCGACGACAGCCGCAACAGCAACCCGTTCTTCCTCTACTTCATCAACTACATCCGGCTCTTCCTGGACGACGCGGTGACCTTCGTCCAGGCGCTGATCAGCCAGCCGTCCTTCGGCCGCCCCCTGCCCGTGCTGGGCTGGCTCGGCGTGGTGGCGATCGCCACGGCCGTCGCCCTGCTGTACGGCAACAGGAAGGTGGCCGCGCTGACGGCCGCGGGCTTCCTGTCCTTCGGCCTGCTCGGCCTGTGGCAGGAGAGCATGGACACCCTTGCCCTCACGCTGACGGCGGTCGCGCTGTCGCTGGCCGTGGGCATCCCGCTCGGGATCTGGGCGGGGCTGAGCGACCGGTTCCTGCGGCTGGTCACGCCGGTGCTCGACTTCATGCAGACGATGCCGACGTTCGTCTACCTGGCGCCGCTGACGCTGTTCTTCCTCATCGGCCCGGCCAGCGCGACCGTGGCCACGATGATCTACGCGGTCCCGCCGGCCATCCGCATCACCGCGCACGGCATCCGGCAGGTCTCGCCGGAGACGATGGAAGCGGGCACGTCGCTCGGCGCCACGCCCCTGCAGGCGCTCAGGCACGTGCGGCTGCCGATGGCCAGGCAGACGATCATCGTGGGGGTCAACCAGACCATCATGGCCGCGCTGTCCATGGCCACCATCGCGGCCCTGATCGACGCGCCCGGCCTGGGCAAGACCGTGCTCAAGGCGCTGCAGACGCTGGACGTCGGGACCGCCTTCAACGCCGGCCTGGCGATCGTGATCATGGCCGTGGTGCTCGACCGGGTGACCTCGGCCGCCAGCCGGCGGGTGGAGGAGCAGCGCCGCGCGGGCCGGCTGCGTTCCGCGCGCCGGCGCCGCATCGAGGTGGCGGGCGTGCTCGGGATCGCGGCCGTGCTGGCGTACCAGTCCTACACCTACCTCTGGGCCGCGGACTTCCCCATCGAGGCCAACATCGGCTCGTACGTGCGCAACGCCGCGGACACCGCCAGCGCCTGGGTGCAGGACAGCCTGGTGACCTACACCAACGCGCTGAAGAACGCGCTCACCAACGGGCTGCTCAACCCGTTCGAGGCTCTGCTGACCGGCTCGCCCTGGTGGCTGGTCTGCCTGGTGGCGGTCGCCGTGGCCCTGCTGGTGGGCAGCGCGCGGGCCGCGCTGGTCACCGCCATCGGGCTGCTGATGGTGCTGGCGCTCGGGCTCTGGCAGGACAGCATGGTGACGCTGGCCTCCACGCTGGTCGCGACCATTCTGGTGATGGCGCTCGGGGTGGTCGCCGGCGTGTGGATGGGCCGCAGCGACCGGGCCGACACCCTGTTGCGTCCCGTGCTCGACGCGGGGCAGACCATGCCCGCCTTCGTCTACCTGGTGCCCATCCTCGGCCTGTTCGGCCCGACGCGGTTCACCGCGATCATCGCGGCCGTGGTCTTCGCCGCGCCGGTGGCGATCAAGCTGGTGGCCGAGGGAATCAGGCGGGTCTCCCCCACCACGGTGGAGGCGGCGACCTCGGCGGGGGCGGGCACCTGGCAGCTGATCTCCAAGGTGCAGCTGCCGATGGCGCGCAGCGGCGTGACGCTGGCCGCGAGCCAGGGACTCATCTACGTGCTCTCGATGGTCGTCGTGGGCGGCCTGGTGGGCGCCGGGGCGCTCGGCTACGACGTGGTGGCCGGCTTCTCCCAGCACGAACTCCGCGGGAAGGGGCTGGCCGCCGGGATCGCGATCGTCGTGCTCGGCATCGTGCTCGACCGCGTCATGCGCGCCGCCACGCAACGGGCCGACGCCGCCGCCCACGGAGGGCTTGCGAACAAATAAGGAACAGGAACACAGGAGGACCAAGTGGCGATGTCGAGAAGCGGCAGGATCAGGGCGCTCGCGCTCGTGACCGGCGGCGGCCTCCTGCTCAGCGCGTGCAGCGGAGCGAAGGTCGGCGAAACCCAGCAGGCCGCCGCGGGAGGCGGCAAGACGTGCGGCACGTTCAACCTCGCGGTCAACCCATGGGTGGGCTACGAGGCCAACGCCGCGGTGATCGCGCTCGTCGCGGAGAAGAACCTCGGCTGCAAGGTGGTGAAGAAGGACCTGAAGGAGGAGGTGTCCTGGCAGGGCTTCGCCACCGGTGAGGTCGACGCGGTCGTGGAGAACTGGGCCCACGACGACCTGAAGAAGAAGTACATCGACGAGCAGAAGGTCGCCGTCTCGGCGGGGCCGACCGGCAACAAGGGCGTCATCGGCTGGTTCGTGCCGCCGTGGATGGCCAAGAAATATCCCGACATCACCGACTCGAAGAACCTCAACAAGTACGCCTCGCTGTTCAAGACCTCCGAGTCCGGGGGCAAGGGCCAGCTGCTCGACGGCGACCCGTCCTTCGTCACCAACGACGCGGCGCTGGTCAAGAACCTCGACCTGGACTACAAGGTCGTCTACGCGGGCAGCGAGACCGCGCTCATCCAGGCCTTCCGGCAGGCGGAGAAGCAGCAGACGCCGCTCATCGGCTACTTCTACGACCCGCAGTGGTTCCTGTCCGAGGTGAAGCTGGTCAAGGTCGACCTGCCCGCGTACACCAAGGGGTGTGACGCCGACGCGGCCAAGGTGGCCTGCGACTACCCGCCGTACGAGCTGGACAAGATCGTGAGCAAGAAGTTCGCGGACTCGGGCAGCCCCGCCTACACCCTGGTCAAGAACTTCACCTGGACCAACGACGACCAGAACCTCGTGGCCAAGTACATCGCCGAGGACAAGATGACGCCCGAGGAGGCGGCCGCCAAGTGGGTCGCCGCCAACCCCGACAAGGTCAAGGCCTGGCTCCCCGCGACCTGACCGCTCCTCCGCCGTGCGCCCGGCCCGATCGTCCTGCCGCGATCGGGC